>DASQUN010000359.1:0-13521 GCA_035641275.1 Candidatus Udaeobacter sp.
CAAACTTGTCCTGGGCCCGTGGTTGCAGCGTAGGGAAAACTACTATCACCGAAGAACCTCGCCATGAGCATTTTCTTACCTGCGGTCGGGTTCCTTTTCGGCGCTCTTTTGCTTCCCATCCTACCTCGAAGGGCTCGGAGCCTCGCGTTTTTGCTTTCTCCCCTGCTTGCGTTCGCTTTCGTCAGTCAATTCGAGGAAGGCGCGTCCGCAACCCTTCGCTTTTTGAATTTCGAACTAATGCCGCTGCGCGTGGACCGTCTGAGCCTCGCTTTCGGATATGTTTTTATCCTGATTGCTTTCTTAGGTGGGGTCTACGGTTATCATCTGAAAGATACCGGCCAGCAAGTAGCGGCGCTGATTTATGCGGGCTCTTCCTTAGGCGTACTTTTCGCCGGCGATTTTTTCACCCTGTTCGTCTATTGGGAGATCATGGCGGTCGCCTCGGTCTATCTCATCTTCGCTCGGCGCACGGATCTCTCGAGAGAGGCAGGGTTCCGCTACCTTCTCCTACACCTTTTTGGCGGCAGCGCGCTTTTAGCCGGGATTCTTTGGCAGTACGCGGAGACGGGCTCGATTTTGTTCGGCCGATCTGAAGGAGGACCCGGGAGCTATTTAATTCTGTTGGGTTTTGCTATCAATGCCGCGATTCCTCCGCTGCACGCCTGGCTGACTGATTCTTACCCGGAAGCGACAGTGACCGGAAGCGTTTTCCTGAGTGCCTTTACGACAAAAACGGCCGTCTATGTTTTGGCCCGCAGCTTCGCTGGCTGGGAAATCCTGATGGTAGCCGGAACGGTCATGGCGCTCTACGGCGTCGTCCTTGCTTTCTTGGAAAATGACATCCGCCGTGTTCTCGCGTATCACATCGTGAGCCAGGTCGGATACATGGTTGCTGGAATTGGTATCGGCACGGATGTCGCCATTAACGGCTCCAGCGCGCACGCATTCGCGCACATTCTTTATAAGGGATTGCTGTTCATGGCAGCGGGCGCAGTCCTGTACTCGACCGGAAAAAGCAAAATGTCCGAGCTTGGAGGTTTGGCGCGGCAACTTCGATGGGTGCTCGTACTTTACATGATCGGCGCACTGTCGATATCCGCATTTCCGTTGTTTAGCGGTTTCGTGAGCAAGTCGTTGGTTGTCCATGCGGCAGAGCTTAAGCACGAGACCATCGTGGTTTTACTACTGAATCTCGCTTCGGTCGGAACGTTTCTCAGCATCGGCTTAAAGGTCCCTTACTTTACCTGGTTCGGGCCGGAGCGTTCCGTCAAGGCTCAACCTGTTCCGTGGAACATGTACGCTGGTATGATCCTGGCTGGAGGAATCAATTTGGCGATCGGTATTTATCCAGAGCTGCTGTACCGGGTCATGCCTTTTCCCGTCGCTTACCGGCCCTATACCGCGGCTCATCTATTGGAAACGTTGCAGCTCCTTGCATTCACTGGACTTGCCTTTTGGCTTGTGATCGACAAGGTTCACGCCGAACCCACGATCACGCTGGATTTTGACTGGTTTTACCGCAGGCCGGCGCCGGTCCTTTTTCGCCTAGCCGTCGTTTCGCTGGACCGGCTGTTTGCTGCCGCCGAACTGATAACGGTAAATTTTGCACGCGCTCTAGCCAAAGCGTGCGCAAACCCTGTAGGGTTCGCATCTCGTTTTGTGTCTCGGTTGAACTATAGTGGAGACCAGGACACGGGCAGCGATCAAGTGCTCTATGACCCGAATCGCCACCGGCTCCCAATGGGTTTTATTATTTTGGTTGTGCTCTCCTGCTTCGTCGTTTTACTTGCGTGGAATCTTTTTGTTGCGTTACCGGATTAATTGGCCCGCTGCGTAAACAGCAAGTAATACGCCGCGGAAGTTGATTTGCGCCATTGCGGTGTCGAGATGCATAAAACTATGCGCGACCTAGGTATGGAGAGCATACGAACAAATAAAGTGGACGTCAGTTCCATTAAACAATTATTCAGGAAGCAGGTCCATCGACACGGGCGCTGACAAAATAGTAGAAAAGCGTTGGCAACATGTGCTTCGCAGGCGTTAGCTTGGGTTGTTGAGAGGGGAGCGCCATGGAGAAGAATGCAAGTTCGGATAATCGTGTCGATCACCAAAAGTTGAAGCGTTTCGTCGGCTCGGCTTTCGAAAAGCTCGGTGTGCCGAAGGACGATGCCGAAATTGCAGCCACCGTATTAGTCATGGCGGACCTCCGCGGTGTGGACACGCATGGCGTGCTCCGCTTCAGTCCCACCACTTGGTACGTCAAGTGGCTGCGGGAAGGCAGCATGACTCCTACGCCCAATATTCACGTGGTGTCCGAGAGCGGCTCGACGGCGCTCATGGATGGAGATGCTGGTATGGGCATGGTCATTGGCCACCGGGCCATGGAACTCGCGATTCAGAAGGCTAAGAGTTCGGGCGTTGGGATGGTGGGCGTTCGGAACAGCCGGCATTTCGGCATGTCCGCCTATTACGCAATGCAGGCACTGCCGCATGACATGATCGGCATCGCCATGACCAATGCGAGCAGACAAGTCGTGCCGACGTTTGGGCGCGAGGCGAAGTTCGGCACCAATCCGCTCGCCCTCGCCGCTCCGGCGCTGGAGGAACTTCCTTTCGTCCTCGACATGGCCACGAACACCGCGGCGGCCGGTAAGCTTGAGGTCGCGGCGCGGCTTGGCAATAGGATTCCTCTAGGCTGGGCCCTCGACGAGCGCGCTCAGCCGACGACGGATCCCCGGATCGCGCAGAAAGCTCGACGACTTTTGCCGCTCGGCGGAGCGCGCGAAAGTGGCAGTCACAAAGGTTACGGGCTCGCCATTCTGGTAGAGATTCTGTGCGGTGTCTTAACCGGGACGCTTACGGCGCTCAATGCCGATCAAAATCCGCGCGGTCATTTTTTTGGCGCGATTCGAATCGACTCGTTTCGCCCGGCGGACGAATTCAAAAGGGATATGGACAGGCTCATCCGCGAGTTGAAGTCGACGACGCCAATCCAAGGACAGGAAAGAGTCTTCGTCCCGGGCGAAATCGAGTTCGAAACAGCAAAGGAGAGAGCCGAGAGGGGTATTCCACTGCACCCGTCGGTCCTCGAAGGGTTAAGAGAGTTGGGTGAACAACTCTCGATTCCGTACGATCTCGAATAGAGCGGAACTCCCTGTTCGTCAGCGGTAGATCGACCGGAATCCATCAATGACGCACAAGGACGTGACATCGTTCCACGCCTCGGCTCGGATCCCGTAACCTAACTAATAGCTGCCGCGAGAGATCACCAGTTCCTGGATGACCACATCCTTGACGGGGCGATCGCGAAAATCGCGTGGCACATTCGCAATGGCATCGACGATATTCTGTCCCTTGATAACCTCGCCGAACACGCTGTGTTTGCCGTCAAGCCAAGGGGTTGCTTTGTGCGTGATGAAGAACTGACTGCCATTCGTATTAGGTCCGGCGTTGGCCATCGAGAGTATGCCGGGCTTGGAATGTTTCAGATCCTGGTGAAATTCGTCTTCAAAGCGATAGCCGGGTCCGCCGGTGCCGTTTCCTAACGGATCGCCTCCTTGGATCATGAAACCGGGAATCACGCGGTGAAAGATAGTTCCGTTGTATAGGGCACGCTTCACCTTCTCTCGTGATTTTGGGTCGGTCCATTCTTTGGCGCCAGTGGCGAGCTCAACGAAGTTGGCTACGGTTTTAGGAGCCTTCTCTTCGTACAGCTGAATAACAATATCCCCCATATTGGTTTTGAAGGTCGCGTACACAGGAGCCTTCTTGTCCTGGGGCAACGCCCTTGCATCAATGAACAGACCGGCCAGCACCCACGTAATTAGGATTATACTCCTCACTCCCGCCTCCTTACTTCCGGCCTAATTCAGCTACCGCCTCGTTAACGAATCTCAAATCCATATATTCCGAAGCCTTGCGCTTTGGCTGGGTATTGAGAGCGATGGCTTGCCATTGCGCCATCAGCTCGACACCCTTTTCGGTCGGAATAGGGTCAAGCGATTCGCGAATTAATTGATAGGCGTCTGTTGCCGCGTCGCGCTCCATGCGCAGATGCTTCATCATCACCTGGATGGCGTCTTGCGGATGGTCCCGCGTGTGGATCACGGCGCGGACTATGGCGCGGACCATCCTTTTTACAAATTGCGGCTTCTCCTTAATCGTTTTTCCAGCGGCGGCTAGTCCGGTAAACGATGTGTCCTTGAAGACATCGGCCAAGTTCACCAGGCGCTTGAGGCCCGACTGCACGGCAACGTAGTCCGCCGGGGGCGCCATGAGGCCCGCCACAACAATCCCTTGCTTCATGGCGGCGATTTTTGGCGTATTGCCCGGGATGTTGACGTACTCCACATCTTTGTCCGGGTTGATATTGTTGAGTTCCAACAGCGCCTTCATGCCCGCAGCGGTAGAGCCGCCGAAGGTGACACCCAGCTTTTTTCCTTTGAGAGCGGAGATTTTCTGGATCTCCGGCCTAACCACCAAAGAAAAAGTCGGCCGGCCCACTTGCTGAGCGAGAAGGATGATGTCCGTGCCTTCCCAAATCGCCGGCATCTGTGGGCCCACAGAAAAAATAAAATGGATCTGGTTGCCGACGAGCGCTTGAACGGCCGTAACGGCGGAGCGCACTGAAATAAGCTCTGCCTCCAAACTCTCTGTTTTGTAAAAGCCCTTCTCCAGAGCGACGAAAGCGGGCAGAAATTGCACATTGGCGGACGGATAGGCGGCGCGAACCGGTTCCCCGAAAGCAGATCCCGCCAGCGTGATCAACGTCAATACTATACCGGTGGCATGACGCCACATAGCTGGATTCTTTTTCGATATGATGTTCCAACGAGTCATGAGTGGCAGTAGACCATTAAGCTAAACAAAGCGTGGTTGGCGGTCAAGCGCCAGTTGGAAAGTAGGTCTCGTCATTTTTCACCAAGCACCCTGAGCCCTTATCGATTCATCTAAAATAATTCGATGAAGATAGCCCGCCGTCGTTCTTTTCGATGCTGTTGGACAATAAAAACGTGACAGAGGACTGTACTTGAGCAGCCGGCGAGGGATGCGGTAATCCCTTCTTTTGACAATGGGATTCTTGGATGCTATAGGAAACTCTGCTCAAAGGTGGGGGGACTCAATTTTAAATGGCTTGGTTTGATCGAAACCCTGGTGGCAAAAAAGCCCCTGAAGAAGAGCGACCTGCGGCACCTGAGCCGCGCCGGGTCGCTCCCTCTGTTCCGTCCGCACCCGCTGCACCTGTGAAAGAGGCGCCGCGTCCCGCTGAGCCGGCATTGGCGGCGTCTCTATATAAGGGGAGTCGGGTAAGCGGTCAACTGAACTTTCACGGGGCTGCCAGGATCGATGGAAACGTGGAAGGGGAAATCCAGTGCCACGGCAAGCTAATCATTGGAGAAGGAGCTGAAGTCCGAGCGAAAATTTCAGGCCGGATTGTCGTCATTCATGGCCGGGTCGAAGGCAATGTGACGGCCGAAGAGAAGCTCGAACTCATCGCTCCGGCACGGCTGTACGGCAACATTAAGGCGCCGCGATTGATCATCACCGAGGGCGTGATGTTTGACGGTGACTGCTCCATGGGAGTGGCAAAACAGAAAAGTGGAATCGCGAATTCACAAAGCGTAAGTGCCGACAAACTGGCAGCGGTCCAAGCGCCAAAGCTGCAGGCCGATTCCGAGAAGTAAGACTCGGTTCGCCGTTCATCCCATCCCTTTTACCCTACGTTCATACATAGACGGACTGTGAAAACAGGGTTTTTCTATTGGGCCATGGGTGATCCATGCCGAGTGGATTGAGCTATGGACGAAAGTGCAATAGATATTGGAAGATAGCAAATGATCTCCTTAGATTATTCTGTCCTCTATCAAATTGTTCTGTTTTTGGTCCTTTGGATCGTTCTTAGGAAGGTCCTCTTTCAGCCGTATTTGAAGCTTCTGGAGGAACGGGAGCGCAAGACTACTGGCGCCCAACACGATTCCATCGATTTGGAGCATGAAGGCGCGCAACTGCGGGCGCAATATGAAGAAAAAATCGCGCAAGCGCAAGCGGCGGGCTATAGGGCAAAAGAAACGTTTTTACAGGAGGCACGCCGGGAACGCGAAGCAACGTTGACTCAAGCCCGCGATGAAGCAATGACGATGCTGGAAGGAGTGCGGAGAGAAGTGGAGAGCCAAATCCGAAGAGAACGGCAGCTCGCCATGGCGGAGGCCAGAAGCGTAGCCCAGGAGATGGTGAGAAAAGTCCTTGGGAGGAACGTGGCTTGAGTCTTTTTGGGCTTTTTGGCGCCGCGCAGGCGTGGGCGTCCGCCGCAGAAGCCGAACACCACGCGACCTCGATTAATCAAATCTGGTTCCCGCTCGGGAACTTCCTCATTTTCGCATTCATCATCGTTCGTTACGGCTTGCCACTCGTCCGTGATTTTCTCCAAACGCGGCGAGACGAGGTCCTCACCAGCCTCAAGGAAGCGTCGGCGAAAAAACAGCAGGCCGAGGCGGTAGTTCAAGATTACCGCGGGCGGCTGGCTCGCGTCGATCAAGAGATCCAAGCCATTCAGGCATCTTTACAAGATGAGGGCGAGAGAGAAAGGACCAGGCTTCTTCGTGAGGCACAAATACTCGCCGCGAAAATCAAGGATGACGCACGGTTTCTTGCCGATCAAGAAATTAAAGTGGCACGACAGAAGGTCCGCGAAGAGATGGCCAAGCAGGCCGAGGCCGCGGCTCGTGAGCTCGTCCAACGCCATCTGTCTGCGAGCGATCAGGGGCGTTTGGTTGAGGATTTTATTCGGAGCATCGGGCAGGTTCGATGATCGAAGGTAGTTTAAGTCGCAGATATACTAAGGCCCTTTTTCAATTGGCTCGCGAGGCCGGCCAAGAAGAGCAGGTGGGCCAAGAACTTGACCAGTTTCATGCCGCATACAGTGACACCGAACTCCAAGGGGTGCTAACCCATCCCGCATTCCGATTGGAAAATCGCAAGAACGTTCTTTTCGAGGTCACAAAGAGTCAACAGCTGTCGCCGCTTACGGTTCATTTCCTGTCCCTTCTGTTGGAGCGGGACCGACTCACCTACTTGCCGGGAATTGTCAGCTGTTATCGAAGGCTGCTAAACGACGCCAAAGGTCGTGTCCAGGCCAAAGTGATTAGCGCTAGCGCCCTGGAACCAGGCATGGTGGATCGGCTGCGGGACGTGCTGGCCGGCATATCCGGGAAAGAAATCGTGCTGCAGCAAGAGACTGATTCCGATCTCATTGGCGGCGTGTGCATTGAACTCGAAGGCAAGATCTACGACGGCAGCGTCCGGACGCAGCTTGAAAACATGAAACAGCGCATCGCGCGCGGATACTAGGAGCGAATTATGGAAATAGGAACAGCGGAGATCAGCCGCATCATTAAAGAACAAATCCGCGACTATGAGAAAGCAGTTGAGATCCAGGAAATCGGCACGGTTCTTTCCACCGGAGACGGTATCGCCCGTGTCTACGGTTTGGACAAAGTTGCCGCGGGCGAGCTACTGGAATTTCCGCATGAGATATTGGGCGTCGCGTTAAACCTCGAAGAAGACAACGTGGGTGCCGCACTCTTCGGCGAAACCCACATGATCAAAGAGGGCGATACGGTGAAGCGCACCGGCCGCATCGCCGAAGTACCCGTAGGCGACACGCTCGTCGGACGGGTTGTGAACGCCTTGGGCGAGCCCATCGACGGCCGTGGTCCGATTGAAACCAAAGAGCGCCGACGAATCGAGATCAAGGCACCGGGCATCGTCGCCCGGCAGCCGGTTAAAGAGCCGCTGCAAACCGGCTTGAAAGCCATTGACGGCATGATTCCTATCGGGCGCGGCCAACGCGAGCTGATCATCGGCGATCGACAGACCGGCAAGACCGCGGTCGCCATCGATACAATTATTAATCAAAAAGACGGCAACGTTATCTGCATTTACGTCGCGATTGGGCAGAAGCGTTCCACCGTTGCGCAGGTCGTCGATAGGCTCCGAGAAACCGGCGCCATGGACTACACCATCGTGGTCGCCGCCACAGCTTCAGAATCGGCCCCGCTGCAGTACATTGCGCCCTATAGCGGTTGCACGATGGGCGAGCATATCCGCGACAACCGCGGCCACGCTTTACTGATCTACGACGATCTCTCCAAGCACGCCGTTGCATATCGACAGCTTTCTTTGCTGCTGCGCCGGCCACCGGGGCGTGAAGCATTCCCCGGAGATGTTTTTTATCTCCATTCGCGGCTGCTCGAGCGCGCGGCAAAAATGAGTGACGCGCGCGGCGGCGGTTCGCTGACGGCTCTACCGATCATCGAGACGCAGGCGGGCGACGTTTCGGCCTACATCCCGACCAACGTCATTTCTATTACCGATGGTCAGATCTTTTTAGAAAGCGATCTCTTCTATTCCGGCGTCCGACCGGCCATCAACGTCGGGATCTCGGTTTCCCGAGTCGGCGGCAACGCGCAGATCAAAGCCATGAAACAAGTCGCCGGTACGCTCAGGCTCGAGCTCGCGCAATACCGTGAGATGGCGGCCTTTGCCCAGTTCGGTTCTGACTTGGATCAGGCAACGCAGCGCCAGCTCAATCGAGGTGCTCGCCTGGTGGAGTTACTAAAACAAGGGCAATACGAGCCGCTCCAAGTCGAAAAACAGATTCTGATCATCTATGCCGGAACCAACGGCTTCGTTGACGAGCTGCCTCTGAACGCGCTGAAGAAGTACGAGCAAGAACTTTATTCGTTCGTCGAGTCGAAGCATCCGGACGTTTTCGCCGAAATTCTTAAGAAGCGCGAGCTGGATAACGACCTGCGGGCCAAGATCACCAAGGCCCTGGAAGAGTTCAAAGGAAGGTTCAAAGCGTAGCAAGGAGAACAAAAGCAGGACTAAGCCATGAGGGCTGAGCTATGAGTTTCCTTCTTCCTCCACTCGGTCCTCGGCACTGATCACTTGGTTCTAACTAAGTCATGGCGACGCTTAAAGCAATCCGTAAGCGGATCAGCTCGATCCGCAACACCCAACAAATCACCAAGGCCATGAAAATGGTTTCGGCTGCCAAGCTGCGCCGCGCGCAAGAGGCGGCCGTGATGGCGCGCCCGTATGCTGAGAAGATGACGGATTTGCTGAAGAACCTGTCGGCCCGAGGCCCACGGGAAGCCCATCCGCTGCTGAAGGTGCGGGAAGAAAAAAAAATTCATCTCGTGCTGTTTACTTCCGATCGCGGTCTTTGCGGTGGCTACAACGCCAACTTAATTCGCGCGGCGGAGGCCTTCATTCGGCGAGACGGGGCGGGCAAAGAGATTCATTTGATGTTGGTGGGTCGCAAAGGGGCCGATTATTTTCGTCGGCGCCGAGCGACCATCTCCGATCGCCACATCAATGTGCTCGCGACTCCCGCTGAGGAGCTTGCCGCGGAGATCGCGGGAAAAATTATCGCCAGGTTCGCCAACGGCGAAACGGATGCCGTCTATATTCTCTATAGTCGGTTTCGTTCGCCACTTTCGCAGGTGCCCACGCTGGAAAAGCTCCTGCCCGTAGCCCTTCCGGAAACGGGACATCCGGAACAGCTGACTGAATATCTCTATGAGCCGAGCATTGAAGCCTTGCTCGCAAGTCTTTTACCGAAAGTTGCGGAAGTCGCTGTTTTTCGCGCTCTGCTGGAAGCTACCGCGAGCGAGCATGGCGCGCGCATGACCGCCATGGATTCGGCGACCAGCAATGCATCCAAGATGATGGGTTCCCTTACGTTGCAGATGAACCGGGCACGTCAGGCTTCGATCACACGCGAGCTAATGGAAATCGTCGGCACGGCGGAAGCTTTGAAGTGAGGGATTGAACGGAGGAGAAGTTAACATGAACATGGGGAAAATCACCCAGGTTTTGGGAGCGGTCGTCGACGTGGAATTTTCCGACAGCTCGCTGCCACCGATTTACAATGCGCTTAAGGTTAGCAATTCGGCGATCAGCGATCAGCAATGGAATCTCGTCCTCGAAGTGGCGCAACACTTGGGTGAGAACACGGTCCGCTGCGTCGCTATGGATACCGCCGAGGGCCTCGTGCGAGGCATGGAAGTCATGGATACGGGTGCCGGTATCAGCGTGCCGGTAGGTCCGGAGACACTGGGACGCGTTCTCAACGTCATCGGCGAACCGGTTGATGAACAGGGCCCCGTCAAAGCCAAGAAATCTTATCCCATTCACCGCCCAACTCCGGAATTCGTCGATCAGGAAACCAAAGTTCAGGCCTTCGAAACCGGCATCAAAGTGGTTGATCTCCTGGCTCCTTATGCCCGAGGCGGAAAAATCGGCCTGTTCGGGGGAGCCGGCGTCGGCAAGACCGTCATTCTCATGGAGCTCATCAATAATGTCGCTATGAAGCATGGCGGCTACTCCGTCTTTGGCGGTGTCGGCGAAAGGACCCGCGAAGGCAACGACCTGTGGCTGGAAATGAAGGAATCGGGGGTTATCAACAAGGCCTCGCTGGTCTATGGCCAGATGAACGAGCCTCCCGGCGCACGCGCTCGAGTCGCACTGACGGCGTTGACACTGGCGGAATACTTCCGCGATGACGAAGGTCGGGACGTGTTACTTTTCATCGACAACATCTTTCGTTTCACTCAAGCCAACTCAGAGGTCTCGACGCTGCTAGGCCGCATGCCCTCCGCCGTGGGGTATCAGCCGACGCTCTCCACCGACTTGGGCGAGCTTCAGGAGCGGATTACCTCCACGCGTAAGGGTTCCATCACTTCGGTTCAGGCGATCTACGTTCCGGCCGACGACTTGACCGACCCGGCGCCGGCGACAACGTTCGCCCATCTCGATGCGACGACCGTTCTTTCCCGTCAGATAGCCGAGTTGGGCATCTATCCAGCCGTCGATCCTCTGGACTCGACTTCCCGTATTTTGGACCCCCACGTGGTGGGCGCCGAGCATTATGAAGTCGCCAGAAGCGTACAGCTGATTCTCCAGCGCTACAAAGATCTGCAAGATATCATCGCCATTCTCGGTATGGACGAACTCTCCGAAGACGACAAACTGACGGTAGCTCGCGCGCGTAAGATTCAGCGCTTCTTATCCCAGCCGTTCCACGTGGCTGAGGCTTTTACGGGTACTCCAGGGGTGTACGTGGAGCTGAAAGACACGATCAGAGGTTTCAAAGAAGTCGTCGAAGGAAAGCACGACGATATTCCAGAACAGGCCTTCTACATGGTCGGTACCATCGAGCAAGTACTAGAAAAGGCGAAGAGAATGGCCGCGGCCTAACGATCCGGTAATCTGCGTAGCGATTTGAACTGATTGAACGGCTGGAACGGCTGGAACGAAAAATTGACGTTGGCAATTGAAAAATGGCCGATAAGATCACATTGAGAATCGTAACTCCGAGTCGGCTCATGCTCGACGAGGAGGTCGAAGAAGTCACTGCCCCAGGCGCCTTGGGCGAGTTTGGCGTGCTGCCAAATCACATCGCCTTTTTGAGTCTTTTAGAGCCCGGTGAGATGAGTTATAAACAAGGAGCGGCCAGGCATTACTTGGCGGTCAACGGTGGCTATGCTGAGGTATTGGACAATGTGATGACTGTGCTAGCTCCTGCGGCGGAATTCGCAGCGGAAATCGACACAAATCGCGCGCGTCAGGCCAAGGACAGTGCAGAAAAAAGAATGGGAGAGCTGAATTACGAAGACACAGAGTTCAATACCGCACAAGCGGTTTTGCGCTGGGCTAATGCTCGGTTGGAGGTCGCTGGCAAAGACGCGAGAAGATAGCGAGCTAAGGAGGAGTGTTTATGGCTGAAACAGCAAAACAAGAGCCGGTCATAACCATGTGGAGCAAAGAATTTACCTATGACCGTTGGATGAAAACCAAGGGCATTCCAATCCACACGGGCTATTATGTCGAAGATTTGCGTACGGTTGAGCTGGAATGGTGGGAAGAAAGGCAGTGCAAGGCCGCTTTTATTCAGCTTTTAGGTCAAGAGGGAGTCACCTCAGCACGGGTGATGGAGATTGCGCCGGGAAAATCGTTACCGCCGATGAAATTTGCTCTGGATGAACTGGTTTATGTCCTTTCCGGCGGTGGGCTTACCACTGTTTGGGCGGGCGAGAGGAAACCCAAGAAGAGCTTTGAGTGGCAAGCGCATGCCCTATTTCTCGTTCCGCGCAATCACTACCACGTCTTCAGCAACATGCAGGGTGACAAGCCGGTTCGCCTGTTTCACTACAGCTATATGCCCATGGCGATGTCGGCTCTGCCGGACCCGGAGCTGTATTTTAACAATCCTTTCGAACCGAGGAACGGGGCCACCGATGGGGACTTCTACTCTGAAGCGAAACTGATTCAGGCCAAAGAATTCGACGAGGGGCTTGGATTACGCGGTTTCTGGTATGGCAATTTCTTTCCGGACATGCGCGCATGGAACAAGTTGGACGCCAACGAGCGGCGCGGCGCGGGCGGTAAGAGCGTGTTTATCCAGTTTCCCAATTCAGAACTAACCGCGCATATGTCTGTCTTCGCTCCAAAGACCTACAAGAAGGCGCACCGGCATGGTCCTGGCCGCGCCATCATTATACCGGCGGGCGAAGGTTATTCGATTATGTGGGAAGAGGGCAAAGAGAAAATCGTCTGCCCATGGCACGAATGCAGCATGGTTACACCACCCAACAAATGGTTCCACCAGCATTTCAACGCCGGCGGTGATATGGCCCGATATCTCGCTCTCCATCCGCCCATGCAGTTCCACGGTCACGCGGAAAAAATCGAAGATCGAGCCAAAGATCAAATCGAATACCCGAATGAGGATCCATGGGTCCGGCAAAAATTCCAGGAAGAGCTGGCCAAGCGCGGCATCAAGAGCGAGATGCCCGAGGAGTGCTACACGAATCCGGATTACGAGTGGTCCAAAGCCATGGGAAAACAGTAAGACCCCTGACTCCAAAAAGGTTCCAGTACGGAATCCCCGCCGCCGAGCGGGGATTCGTGTTTATACAGGTTACGCGCAAATCTCGAGTTCGAGGCGAATAAATGCACGACGACATTTACGATCACGACCACCCGGAAAACTTCGAGATCAGGGAGGGGGAGATTGTCACGGACATCGAAGGGCTGGAGATGTTCTCGCTGAAGAGCGTGGGCATCGACATCGGCTCTTCGACCTCCCATCTAATTTTCTCGCACATTACCTTACGCCGCGAAGGCGCTTCGCTCTCCGGCAAATTCAGAGTCACCAACCGTGAGGTGCTTTATCGCTCCCCGATTATGCTAACGCCGTATTTGTCGGCAACCAAGATCGACACGGACAAGGTCAATCAATTCATTCACGAGGCCTACCAAGAGGCAGGACTCACTGCGGAGGACGTGGATACGGGCGCCGTCATCATTACAGGTGAGGCGCTCAAGAAGGAAAACGCCCAGCCTATCGTTGAATTCTTCGCCAAATATTCCGGCAAATTCATTTGCGCGGCAGCCGGTCACAACCATGAGGCCCTGCTGGCAGCGTATGGTTGCGGCGCGGTGGATCTCTCCAAG
>DASQUN010000360.1:0-5583 GCA_035641275.1 Candidatus Udaeobacter sp.
GCCGGTTTCACCAGGCAAACCTGCTCAATTCACCGGCGTGTGTTGCGTCGAAATGGAAATAAATGTCCATGTCCATTTTCATCGTCGCTCAGCTTGACAATCACCCTTCTCTCCTATAGCAGTCCCAGAAAAAGTCCTATCCCAAGACTCATGACCATTGACGTTGCACCACTCTATTTCCCCGGGGAGGCCCAGAAGGTCGCCAGTTAAACGGGTCGGCGATATATTTAAAACATGAGCAAGACGATCGCGGCCCGTGATTTAGTCACAGGCTGGGCAGTTCCAGGGATCCGGAGCTTCGTAGGTCATTGATCCCACTCGGAGGAAAATCATGCGGTTTGTGACTTTCGCACGCAAGAATCAGCATCGAATCGGCCTGGTCGGCCCTCAGGGCCAGATCATTGATCTGGCCGAGGTCAACCGCCGTTATCTGAAAGGTGGCAATCCACCGTTTTTGGCCAGCATGCAAGTTTTCATCGAAGCCGGGGGCAAGGCACTTCAGGTCGCACGCAAAGCGGAAAAATACGTGGGCGGAAAGAGCGCTGAAGAACAGAAGAAGCTTACGGCGACGGGCGCACTGCTCAAGATGAGCCAGGCTAGACTTGTCGCTCCGATTCCCTATCCCAAAAAGAACGTGGTCATGCTCGGAGTCAACTATCGCGAACACGTCGATGAAGGAGCGAAGGCGCGTTCGCTGGAAATCAAGTATCCCGAATGGCCGGTGTTCTTTACCAAGCCGGCAACCTCGGTGATCGGCCATCTCGGCAAGGTAGTTCATCATAAGGCCACCGAGCGGCTCGATTGGGAGGTCGAGCTCGCCGTCGTCATGGGTAAAAGAGGCCGGGATATTCCGAAGGCAAAGGCCTACGACTACGTCTTCGGCTATACCGTCTGCCTCGACATGACCGCGCGCGACTTGCAGCGCATCCACGGCCAATGGTTCAAGGGAAAATCGTTGGACACTTTTTGTCCCATAGGTCCATGGATCGTCCACAAGAGCGCTCTCACGGACCCGCAACAAATCCGACTGGTCTGTCGTGTGAACGGTGAGGTCATGCAGGACGGTAACACCCGGGACATGATTTTTGATATTGCGACGACCATCGAGAGCTTGTCGAAAGGCATGACGCTCGAACCCGGCGACATCATCAGCACCGGCACTCCGTCCGGCGTCGGCTTTGCCCGCACGCCGCCGGTGTTCTTGAAGCCGGGAGACAAAGTCGATGGCGAAGTTGAAGGCGTCGGCACGCTCCAAATTGAGATCACCGGGCCCTAAACAAGGAATTTCCGGGGGTCATGGAAAGGCTCAGGCCTGCTTCCGTAGCCGGATCGTTTTATCCTGCTGACGCTGGCGAACTCAGCGGACTCCTCGACGAGTGCTTTGACTCAAACCTTTTAGGCCCGCAGGGAGCAAAAGCCCCCTTGTCGCTGATCGGCGGCATGGTCCCTCATGCTGGTTACATCTTTTCCGGTCCCTGCGCTGCGCACCTGTACGCCCATCTCGGCCATTCGGTCGATCGGGTGATTCTTCTCGGTGTCAATCACTGGGCAAGAGGATATCGGGCGGCGCTGAGCCCTTGGGACGCTTGGCAAACGCCCTTGGGACCCGTGCCTGTGGATCAGGAGCTGAACAATTTTCTTGCCGCGCGCCTGAGCTTCCTTCAAAAGGATGAATCAGCCCACGCGGATGAGCATAGCATTGAGGTTCAACTGCCGTTCCTTCAGCGAGTCACGGGGGAGTTTACCTTGGTGCCGATTTCCCTGTCTTCTCTTTCGGGCGAAGAATCCGCCGAACTCGGCGCCGTCATTGCTGAGATTTGCGCGACCGAAACGGTCTCCAAAACGAGAAGCGTGATATTGGCGAGCAGCGACTTAAGCCACTATTTATCGCCGAAAAAAACCGATGAACTAGATCGGACGGTTCTGGAAAAACTGCTGGCGCTCGATCCGGCGGGGCTTTTGGACGTGGTCCGAAAACAAGACATCACCATGTGTGGCGCTCTTCCCGCCGCGGTCTTGCTGATTGCCGCCAACCATCTCGGCGCGAGACGGTCCCGTTTGCTCAAGCATTATCACTCAGGCGACGTGCGCCCGATGAGAAAAGTCGTTGGCTATGCCAGCGTGGCGTTTGAACTCGCGTAAGCTTTGGGCCGTTTCTCGGTTTACAACCCTCTGTTCTGAATTTGACTTGCCTCGCTCCCTCTGTTAATTGTGCATGCAAATGCTGGGGGTGTCTGCTTGAGGCAGACTGAGAGCCTGACAGTTAACAAGGCAACCCTTCGAACCTGATCCGGATAGCGCCGGCGTAGGGAAGCGTGAGAGTCAAGTTCCCGTAAGAGCTTCGCAGCAAACGGGACGAACTTAAAACCGTATTCCCTGGCCACCGCGATGGGTGGTCGCGATACGGTTTTTTAATTTCAAGTGAAGGTTCGTATCAACGGAGAAGAAAAAGAGATCGTCGACGGGCTCAGCGTTGCCCGGCTCCTCGAGGAACTGCAGGTCCGGCCCGGACGCGTGGTCGTTGAACTCAACCGGGATATCATCTCCCGCGATGCGCACGGTTCGACGATGCTCAATGAAGGCGACGCGCTCGAGATCGTCCATTTCGTCGGCGGAGGATAGGAGTGATTATGGAAGATGTATTTAAATTGGCCGGCATGAGTTATCGATCCCGGCTTATCGTCGGTACCGGAAAGTACAAAGACTTCGCCGAGACGCGCCAGGCCATTGAGGTCTCAGGGGCTGAAATCGTTACGGTTGCCGTCCGTCGCGTGAACATTACCGATCCCAGCAAAGAGAACCTGCTCGACTATCTGGATCCGAAACAGTACACGATTCTGCCCAACACCGCCGGCTGTTACACGGCCGATGACGCAGTCCGCACTTGCCGTCTGGCACGCGAGGCGGGCGTGGGAAAAATGGTGAAGTTGGAAGTCATCGGCGATGATAAAACCCTCTTTCCTGATATTCCCGCGACCCTAGAAGCCGCGAAGATTCTGGTGAAGGAAGGATTCATTGTCTTGCCTTACATCAACGACGACCCGATTACGGCAAAGAAACTGCAGGAGATCGGTTGCGCAGCGGTCATGCCCCTTGCCGCTCCTATCGGCTCGGGTCTCGGAATTCGCAATCCTTATAACATTCGCATCATTCTCGAACAGGCGGAGGTCCCGGTCATCGTCGATGCTGGTGTCGGAACCGCCTCCGACGCCGCCATCGCCATGGAGATGGGATGCGATGGTGTGTTGATGAATACGGCTATCGCCGGCGCCAAAGATCCCATTCTGATGGCTGACGCGATGCGACAAGGTGTCGAGGCCGGCAGAAAAGCCTTTCTCGCCGGACGGATTGCCAAGAAGCTTTACGCCACGGCCTCCAGTCCAATCGAAGGCATCCTGGGCTAAACGCCGCCTGTGCCCCAGCCTGATTTCGACCTCTATCTCGTCACCGATCGTAGCCAATCACGCGGGCGGGATCTGCTCTGGGTTTTGGAACAAGCGCTGGACGGCGGCGTTAAAGCCATTCAACTCAGAGAAAAGGATCTCGGCGGAAAGGAGCTATTTGATCTCGCTGAGAAAACTCGCGAACTCTGCATTCGTTACGATGCGCGGTTCCTGATCAACGATCGCATCGATGTGGCACTGGCCGTCGACGCCGACGGGGTGCAGGTCGGCAGCGCGTCGATTCCGATTGACACGGCGAGAAAACTCCTGGGACCCCGGAAGCTCCTCGGCGCATCAACTCACTCGCTCGCCGAGGCCCAGCAAGCGGAACAGAACGGCGCTGACTTTATCCTGTTCGGCCCAGTCTATTTCACCCCGTCAAAGGCTGTTTACGGAGCGCCGCAAGGGTTGGCCGCCCTCAAAAAAATAGTGGAAAAAATTCCCTCACCCGTCTATGCTATCGGCGGCATCAAACCGGAAAATATTAATGACGCCAGAGCCACTGGTGTTCGCGGGGTCGCATTGATTTCCGCCATCACAAACGCGGAAAATCCAAAAGAAGCAACACAAAGAATTCTGCGGCACCTACGCGGGTGAGCCGATGTTAGAGGTAGCGCAAGAAGTTCTTGCTTATCTCCTTGAAAAACCAGTCTTGTACGCGATCATGGGTTGCCTCGCCGGTTTTGCCGGCAATAAAACTGTCGCCTACGAACGACGATCTGGTTTTCTTATTTTCCTCATTGTCGGCGCGATTGGTTTATTCCTGGGCCTGTTCGTGATATTTTTCTTTGGGCTCAAGGCGTATCTTGAAAAATTGCCGGAATTTCGCTTCCTGTTTGATTTCGTCGCCGCCTATGTCGGCGCTTTTTTTGTGGCGGCAATCATTCACTTCATCAAACCTCTGTGAGCCACCCTAGCTCAGTCGGTAGAGCAACTGATTCGTAATCAGTAGGTCGCCGGTTCGACTCCGGCGGGTGGCTCCAAACTTTCTAAATACTTAGAGCCTTGTCCGCTAAGAATTATTTGCTCTAGCGACTGCATGAGTCCGTGTTCTGTCCGTACACTCTCATGCGATTTGCCTCAAAACCGTTACTGTTGGAGTCTTTGGCTGACCGTTTAAGTGTGAGTAAAGCTTCTCAGTGGCTTGGTTTAGGTCGGCTTCACTGACGATGTTAAAACGATCAAAGACAGCTCTAGTCTGGTGTCCGGTGAGAGCCATTGAAATCTTTTCCGGATTGCCGGCCTCTAACGGCAGTGCGTCGAAAATCATGCACAGACTTTTGGCCTAACCCTGCTGCTATAAGAGCCGACTTCCAAGCCGTGTACAACGAATGGAATCACACAAAGCTTTTTTCTCGATACCTACGAATTACGGATAGCGGAGAAATAGAGTATGCCGAGACAATGAGCGTTTTCGATCAGTGGAAAGACACTCGTTTTTTTCGTTTTGTGCAGGTAACGGGATTAACTTTCCAGTTAATGACTTTATTTGAGCGCATTCTTTTGAGGCACAATTATCTAGCGGGCGCTCATATGACATTTTGTCTCGTTGGCACGCGAGAAACCATCCCCTCTGACTTTTCACAGGAACCAGGGGAAGACGATAAACACTGGAGAGACCCTGTAAAAGAAGCATTTTATTTTTCGGATAAGAACCGTTACAGGATAAATTGCACAGATCCTAATATAAAAATCTCATATGATTTTGTGATTGGCAATCTTGATGAGTCTGCATGCCTTACGATCATTAAGGATCTCGGAACAAAGCTGGGTTTGGCCTATAATCATCAATCGACACCTCGTTGTTTCAACTACAACACTGACGTATTTCCCCGGAAACAATTTCTGGCCGGCAGACGGTAAGGCTTTGCCTTGGAGTGATAATCGAGCAGGAGTTTCATCGCAAGCTTCAAGAGGGAAGCTTATCCAAAAACTCTTATATCGCCATCAGACCGCAAAATTGCTCAGCCGATATGAACCTGCCGAAGAATTGACCCACCAAGTCAGCCGAACTGTAACAACTGAGCCAATGCCTAGCGGAGTTGTCGTACCCAGACACAAAAAGAATTCCACCGGGATGCAATAACCGTTTATGGCCGCGCTGATTGGCGTGAGCACTGGCACTAAGGCATGTACTGCG
>DASQUN010000361.1:0-2779 GCA_035641275.1 Candidatus Udaeobacter sp.
TGAGCTCGATCGACGCAACCCGGCAGATCCAGATCCTCATCCGAAGATTTGATGTACTTGCGAACTTTTGGATATGAGAGACAGCGGCGTAGTTCGGCCAAAATGGCAGGGGAGACGATCAGCTCAAACGAATTCGCGTCGAGCAAACGGGTCAAAATCTGCCCGGACGCGCTTTTGGGCTGGATCAGTGCGCTGATGATCACATTGGCATCAAGGACGGCTCCGAGCACAAGTTTACTTACGCCGAGCTCTGCGCGTGCGGTGCTTCGCTTCGTCCGCGACCCGTTCGGCTTTCGCCTCGGACGCTTTTCCTTGCTGCCGTTCGAGAACTTGCAGCAGGTGCATTCGCGCCGCCCGGCGCATCTGTTCGCCGAAGAATCGCGCTGAAGTAATCCATCGGAGTGACTCAACTACTCTATTTCTTTCGGCGGCAGGTCACATGCGTCTCGATCAAGAAGAGCAAAGCACGAATATCGAAGATCGCCGGGGTATAAGGGTCTCGCCGGGCCTCGCCACGGGAGGAATAGGCACGATCGCAATCCTGCTCATCGGATTGTTTCTCGGCATCGACCCGAGTGTATTGTTACAGAACAATACCAACGTCGATACATCCCAACCACCGCCCGCACAGCAAGGCAGCGCCCCTGACGAGACGCGGGAATTTGTTTCTCGTGTGCTGGGCAGCACCGAGCGTACGTGGAGTGATACATTCCAGCAAAGCGGCCGCCAGTACGAGAAGCCGACGCTCGTGCTCTTTTCCGATTCGGTTCGCTCTGCTTGCGGGTTCACCAGCGCAGCTTCCGGACCATTTTATTGTCCGGAAGAACTTAAGGTGTACCTCGACCTCGACTTTTTTCGGGAACTGCGTAATCGGTTTCAAGCTCCGGGAGATTTTGCGCAGGCATATGTCATTGCGCACGAGATCGGCCATCACGTGCAGAACCAGCTTGGCATACTGCAAAAAATGCAGGGGCGACAGAGTCGTTCGGGCAGCCAGGCGAACGCCGTCTCCGTGCGAGTGGAACTGCAAGCCGACTGTCTTGCAGGGATCTGGGCCAGCTCGGCGAACCGCACACGCAAGATCCTTCAGGAAGGAGATGTTGAAGAAGGCCTGAATGCTGCGGCGCAGATCGGTGATGACCGTATTCAGAAACGCGCTCAAGGCTATGTTGTTCCGGAGGGTTTTACTCACGGCAGTGCTCAGCAACGTGTTCGCTGGTTTCGCCGCGGGCTCGCAAGCGGCGACCCGAACCAATGCGATACTTTTTCCGTCGGCCAAGTCTAACGTCAAACGGAGGCGCGTCACTCTTTGCCACTCCGCTTCCGAACCGTTAATGGCGGCGTTGTAGGCCGCCGTATAGATGATTCGACTTCCCAGTCGCGCAAACCGGACGTACCCTTTCGGTCATCCGGCTTTCCTGAGCCCTTCATCGTAAGGCGCTATCTGCCTTTCGGCTTTCGCCTTACGGTATATCCTTCGCCTCAGTTCCTGCAGTTTGATGGAAGCTTTTATCATCCTCCCCTGCCTCACTTCGCGGTCGAAGAAATCAAACTCAGCATGGCCCCTTCGCTCCGGAGACATTACTCCCCTTCATCGCTACTACGAGCCACTTCGCCATCCTGTTGCCGTTCGATCCGTTTCCCGCGTCCACAGTTATAGGGCCTGCCTTGTTCCGAGAATTTCTCTTCGGGGGGCATACAGGACTTCTCCAGTTTCCATCGTGTCCTTATTACCGTGTCGCCGCCATTACCCCGCCGGTGTGACCTATTTCTTCAGCCAGTGTGAAATAGCCCATGCTGCCTTCGCCGCACAAGGTTCGGGTCGGCCACCGGGACTTAGACCATGACGAGGCTTGCTCAGCGTTCGCTAACGTTGCAACCCGGCAACTTGCTCATTAGCCTTCCACTGACTTTGTCGGTAGGCTTCAACATCCCGATTGCTCTTCATGTTACTACCCAAGCTAGGCGGCTCCTGGCTGTTACCGCCGCGGGACTTCTCTCATCCGAGAGTCACCCTATGGATCACGACAGCATTTCATCTGGACACACCAGATGAAAAAGATTTGCCCCCAATTCAGATAGCCGATATCTTCAGTGGGTTGCCTAGCTTATTCCTGACCACATCGGGATCTGTTAAGCTTAATCATGGCTACTCCGAGTAAACGGTTGTACCAGCGCGCTCGGGAAGACAGCCTTGGCGCGGTGAAGTATCCCCTCGTCACTCGCAAAGCCGGAATCCTTGTAGCCATGGCTTTGGAGCTTCCCGGAAGTATCATCGGTGGATTGGTTATCGGTTATCTCCTTGATCAATATTTCAAGACTTCTCCTTGGCTCATGATGGCGCTGACGATTCTCGGCTTTACGGCAGCATGCATAAGATTAGTGCGGTGGGCCAGGTTCTTTGCCGATAGGCGCAATGAGACTAACGTGCCGGACACCGACCACTCTACACATTGAACTTGGCCAAGACTACGCGCTCGAATAAATCGCAGCGATAAAGAGCTAAAGAGTCGTGATCGTGAACCGGATTGAAAGAATAAAGCGATGAAAAGACCGTGCCTATGGGATGTTGTTCGTGGTTCAAGGAGGAAGCAAAATGGATTTCGAAAAGGCAAAGCTGGATCCCGCAGCCGTTTTTAAGAGCCCTCAAGAAGTCGTTTCGAGCCAAGAATTGTCGCGCGAACAAAAAATTGAAATTCTTCGGCAATGGGAACAGGAGGCGAGATTGATGGAAGTCGCGGAGGAAGAAAACATGCCCGGCCCGCAATCCAAACTGCTC
>DASQUN010000362.1:0-10103 GCA_035641275.1 Candidatus Udaeobacter sp.
TCTTTTGGAAAGCGAGTTGTTCGGTCATGAAAAGGGTTCGTTCACCGGCGCGCTCGACCGGCGCATTGGAAAGTTCGAGCTGGCGGAGGGAGGGACGCTCTTCCTGGACGAAGTCGGTGACATTCCGCTGGAGCTGCAAACAAAATTGCTGCGCGTCCTTCAAGACCGTGAATACAGCCGTATCGGTGGTCGTGAAGGCCTGAAAGCGGACGTGCGTATTCTGGCCGCGACCAATCAAGATCTCGAAAGGACCGTCAAAGAAAAACGCTTCCGAGAAGACCTCTATTTCCGCCTGAAGGTCATCCCCGTTTACCTGCCGCCCCTGCGGGAACGTCGCGGCGACATTCCGCTCCTGATCAGTTATTTCATCGAAAAGATTAACCGCGAGATGGGCATTCAAATTTCCGGCGTCTCGCCTGAAGCGCAAAAACTTCTCGAGGAACACTCCTGGCCCGGTAACGTGCGGGAACTGGAAAATACGCTGATTCGAGCCGCCGTGCTCTCTTCCGGGCCGATTCTCTTCCCCAGAGACTTTACGTTGCAGAATAAACCGGTAGCCACGACTCTCGAGGTCGACCAGCTATCGCTTGAAGAGATCATCCGCCATAAGCTCGAAGACTATTTTCGCAGAACCGAAGGCGTGGACGTCGACAACCTCTACTCGTTGGTCATCGAAAGAATCGAGCGGCCATTGATCGAGTTAACCCTGAGGAAGACACGGGGAAACCAGATACGTGCCGCGCAAATTCTCGGTATCAATCGCAACACTTTGCGCAAGAAGATCGTGGATCTGCGCATCGACGTCAAGAAAGAGGGCTCGTAGGAATATTCGTTATCATTGAGGCTCACCTTGACGATCAAGACGCGACCGAAAGGGCGAGGCTGCAGGCCGCAGACGTAGAACCGTAGAAGTTCTGCCAGGCCTGGACCGTTGGAATAAGCAGTGAATGGGGTTGGCGAGGCTGGCCATTGAGGTAGAGGCCGATCGGCTGCGGCCGGAAGCCTTGCCCTGAGGTCCACTTTCGGGGGAATTCATGTCCACTCCCCATAGGATCGTTTTTCCGGCTCTCTACGCCATCCTCGATCCTGAACAGACAAAAGGCCGCTCAACGAATGATGTCCTGCGGGAACTTTTGAAAGGCGGCGTGAAGGCTTTGCAGTTGCGGGCCAAGACAATGATTCCGCGAGAGTTTCTCCAGCTCGCGCGGGAGGCAAGAGCACTCACTCGATCATACAACTGCATGTTCATCGTCAATGATCGCGTGGATATCGCAGTAGCCGCAGACGCGGATGGCGTTCATCTTGGACAAGAGGACCTGCCCTTGCCCGCGGCGAGAAAGTTGATGGGTGAAAAAATCATCGGAATCTCGACACACAACGCAGAGCAAGCGCGCGAAGCCGAACAAGGCGGCGCCGACTACATCGGTTTTGGCCCGATGTTCGGGACAGTGACAAAGGCAACCGGTTATACGGCACGCGGCCTCGCCATGCTGCGGGAAGTTCGGCAAGCCGTGAATCTTCCCATCGTCGTCATCGGCGGAATCACGGAGAGGAACGTCAATGAGGTGTGGCAAGCCGGCGCCGACTCCGCGGCGATCATCAGCGACATCTTGGGCGCTGAGCACATCGCGGCGAAAGTGAGAAGAATCCAGTCGTGCTATGACCGCTCCTGACACTCATAAACACGTCGACCGTACCGGACCACAGACGATTTCGATGCGGTCGGATAATTCTGCGTCGTGGCCAACGGACCGTTAGACTGGAACTCTTTTGTTCGTGTTTGTCGCGAGGCGGTATGGGCGCCGGTTGCGGTTCTTTTGATTCACGCAGTAGCTGGAAAGTTGTTCGGTCATGAGCCTTATGTCGACCCGGTCATGCACTTCTCGGGCGGGCTCGCGATGGCCTTCTTTTTTCAACGTACTTGTTCAATTGCTAGCGGCCTATTTGGCAAGCCATCCCGCCTCGGGATCGATCTTTTGGCATTCGGCTTAACTTGCGCTGCCGCACTTTTCTGGGAATTTGGTGAATTTTTTGGCGACCAGTATCGGGGGACCCATGTGCAACGAGGACTGGTAAACACCATGAGGGATCTGCTCCTGGGCACGTCCGGGGGAATATTGTACCTCATCGCCGCATGCATCGTCGGTCCCAGAAGAAACGATCTGAAAGTAAATCCAGTGACTAACTCAAGTTTCACGGTTTTGCCTGACAATCGCTATTTTCAAGATTATGTCGCCGGCGCCGTGCACGAGTTCGGGCCTATTGCCGTGGAAGAAAAAGACGTGCTCGACTTTGGACAGCGCTTCGTTCCGTTGCCTTACCACGTCGATAAGGAAGCAGCGAAGAAGAGCATCTACGGCGGTCTGATCGCCAGCGGTTGGCACACGGCTGCTCTCATGATGCGACTCTACACCGACAATTATCTTTCCAGAGTAGCGAACCTTGGTTCTCCGGGCTGTGATGAATTGCGCTGGACTAAGCCCGTCTTTCCTGGCGATGAGTTGTCCATCCGGGTAACGGTTCTCGATACCCGTCGCTCAGACAGCAAACCCGACCGCGGTATCGTCCGATCGTTTGTCGAAGTGTTGAACCAGAACCGCGAAGTCGTGATGACCGTGAAGATGGTCAACTTCGTGCGGAGCCGGCAAAGATTCGCCGCCGAATAGAAGCACTTGCTTGAACGGCTACGACGTTCGGACCGTGCAGGAACTGCCAGGTCACAACGATGTGAACACCACGACGTTCCATGGAAGAGGGACTCATATGGCTGACTTAAGTGAAGAAGAATTGGCTGTCTTGAAGCAACTCCACGACGGTGTCATCAGGCCGGTCGATCCAAGTCATACTTGCCGCTCTTTCACGCGTACGTAACGGTTCAACGTGCCATAATGATGACGTCGTCCATCCCCTATACAGCCGTGCTCACGTGCCATCCTGAGACATGCAGCGAGGCCGTGGGCTCGATCGAAGCACCTGTGTGCTGGACGCCCGCTGGGACGCTTGCTCTCACTTACGTTCTCAAGGGAGATATTTCGCGTCTGCGGATTCCGCCACCCCGGCGCCCGCGCAGGGCGGATCGCCTCTGGCAGCACACATGCTTTGAAGCTTTCGTCTCGGTGAAGGGCAAACCGGAATACTATGAGTTCAACTTCGCTCCCTCGGGCGAGTGGGCGGCTTATGCCTTTCGTCAGTATCGCGACGGAGCGCCGATTGTGAATGAAGAACTGGCACCAGGAATCCGTGTGCGCACAGGCGAAAGCTTTCAAGTCGAAGCGATCATTCGTTTAGATCGTCTGCCAAACATCGATACTCGCTCGCGACTGCGACTTGGTCTTTCAGCTATCATCGAAGAGAATGATGGCAAGCTTTTTTACTGGGCGCTCAAGCACCCGCCGGGCAAGCCAGACTTTCATCACCCCGACGCCTCCACGCTGGAGCTCGACCCGCCGGATGTGGATGCCGTCAACGATCCGGCATATACTGCCAAGCGATGAAATTCGGAATCGACCGGTTGCTGGAAGAGCCCGCGCTCAGAAAACCTCTGGCGGGACGTCGCGTGGCCTTGCTCGCTCACCCAGCCTCGGTGACGCGTCACCTGGGTCAGTCGCTCGACGCTCTCGCCGCCCTGAAAGACATCGAGTTGGTTGCTGCCTTCGGTCCGCAGCACGGGCTTCGCGGCGACAAGCAAGACAACATGATCGAGTCGCCCCACTTCAAGGATCCGGTGCACGGGATTCCGGTTTTTAGCCTCTACGGCGAAGTCCGCCGTCCCACCGCAGAGATGATGGACAGCTTCGACGTTCTACTCGTTGACCTGCAGGACTTGGGCTGTCGCATTTACACGTTTATTACGACACTACGGTACATTCTCGAAGCGGCGGCAGAGCGGGGCAAGACAGTCTGGGTGCTCGACCGGCCCAATCCGGTTGGGCGTCCGGTAGAGGGACTGCGGCTTCGGCCGGGTTGGGAGAGCTTTGTCGGCGCCGGGGCGCTGCCAATGCGTCACGGCCTCACGTTGGGCGAACTCGCGAAATGGTTCGTGAGCACGCTTCGCCTGGACGTGGAGTGTGAGGTCGTGACGATGGATGGCTGGGAGCCGTCACGCACACCGGGCTACGGCTGGCCGCTCGGCGAGCGCGCCTGGGTGAATCCGAGCCCGAACGCACCCGGTCTCTGGATGGCGCGCTGCTACCCAGGAACCGTCCTGTTGGAAGGCACCACCCTCTCCGAAGGGCGTGGCACGACGCGTCCATTGGAGCTCTTCGGAGCGCCCGATCTCGAGCCGCGCGCCTTAGCGGCGAAGATGGATTCGCTCGCGCCGCAATGGTTGCGAGGCTGCCGGTTGCGCGATTGTTGGTTCCAGCCCACGTTTCACAAGCACGCGGGCAAGCTGTGCGCGGGAATACAAATCCATGTGGATGAGCCGAGCTACCACCATGACGCATTTCGACCCTGGCGCCTGATTGCGCTCGCCTTAAAGTCCTTGCGGGCGCTACAACCTGACTATGATCTCTGGCGCGACTTCCCCTACGAATATGAACACGACCGGCTCGCCATCGATCTGATCAATGGGAGCGAGCTGCTGCGCCAATGGGTGGATGATTCTTCTGCCGCACCCGCGGATCTCGACACTCTCGCCACAACGGACGAGGCCGCGTGGCTTGCTGAGCGCGAGTCGGGGCTGCTGTACCGTTGAGCGTGGACTTGCTACGTCGTAAGACGAAATCTTCTACTGAACGATGAGGGTCCGCATAAACAAGCTTGAGCGGGGCATCGGAAACAACACAGCGGCTCAGCCACAAGGCGTTATCCCTCTTCCGCCTCTTGATAGAAATCCTCATCGCGCTGGGTGTAGTTCTCGAAACGCATAAACTCATTGAGAAACGTCAGATTGACCGTGTCGATGGGCCCGTTTCTCTGCTTTGCCACGATCACTTCGGCGATTCCCTTGTTCTCATCCGATTTCGGATTGTAAACCTCATCCCGGTAAATGAACATGATCACGTCGGCGTCCTGCTCGATAGCACCCGACTCGCGGAGGTCCGACATCATGGGACGGCGGTCGCCACGATCCTCGACGCGCCGATTGAGCTGGGAGATGGCAATCACCGGGACGTTCAGTTCTTTTGCCAGCGCTTTGAGCGAGCGGGAGATTTCGGAAATCTCCTGTTCTCGATTGGAAGCGGCTCCCATGCCGCGCATGAGCTGGAGATAGTCGATCACAATCAGCCCGACCTTTTTGCTTCGGTCCCTGACCAATCGACGGGCCTTGGCGCGCAGCTCGAGAACCGAAATGGCCGGCGTGTCATCGATATAAATGGGCGCTTCGTGGAGCCTTCCTGCCGCATTGGCCAGTTTGGGAAAATCGCGCTCGGCTAAATAACCCGACCGGACTTTTGAGTTGTTAACTCTCGCCTCGGAGCAAAGCAAGCGCAGAACCAGCTGCTCCTTCGCCATTTCAAGAGAGAAAATAGCGGCGCCGACTCCCGTAAAGGCGGCATGGGTTGCGATGTTAAGGCTGAACGCGGTCTTGCCCATGCTCGGTCGTCCGGCAACGATGACCAAATCGGCCGGCTGAAGCCCGGCCGTGAGTTTGTCCAGGTCCTCATATCCGGTGGGCACGCCGGTCACCATCTCCTTGCGTTCATACAGTTTTTCAACGGTCTTGAGGGTGTCTTTGATCATATCGCCGACCGCGACGAACGAAGCTTTGATTTTCTTTTCGGAGATATCGAAGATGACTTTTTCGGCGCTATCGAGAAACTCTTCGACATTGCCTTGTTCTTCGTACCCTCGCGTCGCAATTGCCGTTGCCGTGTTGATCAAACTGCGCAAAATCGACTTCTCCCGGACGATGCGCGCATAATGAGAAATGTTAGCGGCCGTGGGAACAGAGTCGGCCAAGGAAGCCAGGTAAGCGGTACCGCCGACAGCCTCGAGCTCTCCTCGACTCTTAAGAAACTCGCTTAGCGTGATAAGATCCACCGGCTCGGTCCGGTCGGAGAGTTCGATCATGGCACGAAAGATCTTGCGGTGGGACTCGCGATAGAAATCGTCGTCGCGCAGCACCTCTAACACGAGATTGATCGCTTCGTTCTCGAGCAGAATGCCGCCCAATACGGAGGATTCAGCCTCTAGATTCTGGGGGGGAACTTTACGGAGATTGTCCTCTAAACCGGCCATGCGCTCGATTGATGTTTAGGATTTAGAAGAAAACCATCTGACGTGATCACTTTCGTCTTCTGAAAAACAGTAACTGATTGAAACCAACTGAAGCTACACCAACAGAAATAAAAAGCAAGAACAATTTTGCTCAATACAAAATATTTTTTGGCATCGCGTGTAACTTGCAGAATTCCACCGTGCGGAGCGACAAACGTGGCTCACGCGCGATAAGTGTTCTACACAATCCTCGGTACTCTTTACCCGTTCGTGCCGACTCTTATAGGACTTAAAATCTGCGCCGCATCATCCAAAGCCTTGTGATCGCCCAACAGAACCAACACGTCCCCTGCGGCCAAAGCAAAGTCACCGCTCAGATTGTGGTAGGACTTGCCGCCTCGAACCACGGCGATGACCGTCGCCCCGGTTCGCGTCCGCAGGTTGACCTCATCCAGACTCTGGCCCACAACGGGGGAATCTTCGACGATCGAAAAGATATCCGTGGTGGTTCCCACCAGAAATTGACTCAGCTCATCCAGCTGTTTGCCCTGCAGCCGCAGGCCGCGCAGCGGGCTATAATGTTCTTTGCGGATCAGATCGACCTGCAGGGAGATGACGTTGCGGGGAATGTGGTATTCTTGCAGGACCCGGGCAAAAATCTCTACCGAAGTCTCGAACTCTTCCGGTATCACTTGGTTGGCTCCCAGGCGGTAAAGGTGATCGATTTCCGCCACATAGCGCGTCCTGACAATGATATAAAGGTCGCGTCTTAGGCGGCGTGCTTGCGACACCAGCCGAGCGGTAGCCGTCGGGTCAGAGATAGCGATCACTAAGACCCGGGCTTGCTCGATTCCGATCTGCTGCAAAATCTCCGGCCGAGTTCCGTCGCCGAAAAAAATCGGCTCGCCTGCCGCTTTGGCGGAACGCACCAAATCTGGATCCATGTCGAGAACACAATATGAAATACCGACTTCTTTCAGAACTCGCGCTAAATTTTGGCCGTTCAAACCGTACCCGACAACGATAACATGGCCCTGAAGCGCAATTTGCGAAGCGGCGCTTTCGGCTTTCGGGATACTGGCTTTGGACCCTGGGGCCATCGCCTCGAGCCGAAAGGCCAGGCCGTGGACGGACTGGATGAGAAAAGGCGTGGCGATCATGCTGAGAATCGCGACTGCCAGGAAGAGCTGTTCATCTGCCGGGCTGAGGAGCTTGTAGTTGATGCCCGCCTTGGCCAAGATAAAGGAAAACTCGCCGACTTGCGCCAAACTCAGCCCCACCAAAACGCCCAAACGAATCGACCGATAGAGCCACCAGAAAACGACCAAGACGACCAAACTTTTGATACCGACCGTGAGGAGAAGATCCAGAAGCGGCGTAAGAAATTCGCGCGACAGCAGATCCAGGTTCAGCAACATGCCGATGGAAATAAAAAAAATACCGCTGAAACAATCGCGCAGCGGCAGCATGTCGGCGACGACTTGATGGCTGAGCTCGGATTCGGACACGACCAGACCCGCAACCAACGCCCCAAGGGCCAGCGAGAGTCCCGATTCTGATGCTAGCCATGCCGTTCCGAAGCAGACCAAGACCACGAAAAGGACAAAAATCTCTCGATTGCGCAGCAAAGCAACCTGATGCAAAAGTCGCGGCAAAAATTGCCGCGCCGCCCAAACGATTACGACGAGCGCCAACAATGCCTTTGCCACAGTCCAGGCGATCAAGAGGATCGAGCTCTTCCCGGACTCACTCAACACCGGGAGCAGCAGTATCATCGGCACAATGCACAGATCCTGAAAGAGAAGAATTCCGCTTGCCAAACGGCCTTGGATCGAATTGATTTCCCCGCGATCATGGTAGATCCGCAGCACGATCGCGGTACTGCTCAATGACAGCAAAAATCCGTAGAAAATTCCCACTTCAATCGAAAGGCCGACAAGACGGGCGACAGCTAAGACAACCACCGTCGTTAAAACCACTTGAAGGAGTCCGGCCAAAATCACCCTTCGCTGCAGCGCGAGCATCGTCTCGAGGGAAAATTCCACGCCGATGGTAAAGAGCAGAAGCACCACACCGACTTCGGCGAGGGTCTCTACCTGACTGACGCTCGTGATCAATTGAAACCCATTCGGCCCGATGATCACGCCGGCGAGAAGGAATCCGACAATGGCGGGTAGACGCAACTTCTGAAAAACAAAGACGATGGAAATCGTCGCGGTGAGAACGATGATCAGCTGTCTTAGGAAGGGAAAATCGGCCATCTCTCGGAGAAGAAGAACGAAACTGGATTGGCGAACGGTTACTTTGATAACCCGTCAGCCTAACTCAACTCGCCTGATACTCGGCAGTGATCGTCGTGTGAATGCCGCCGCGGATATTGAAGTCGCCCACAACCGTCATCGTCTTTGGCTGACACGCCCGGACCAGGTCATCGAGGATCTGATTGATCACGGCTTCGTGAAACGCGCCCTCGTTCCGATAGGACCAGAGATAGAGTTTGAGTGATTTGAGCTCCACGCAGAGCTCTGCGGGCGTATACCGGATACGGATCGTGGCGAAGTCCGGTTGCCCGGTACGGGGGCAAACGCAGGTAAACTCCGGGCACTCCATGTTGATCTCGTAGTCTCGCCCGGAGCGCGGATTTGGAAATGTCTCCAACTCTCTGGTGGGTCTTGTTGCCATCGCCTCATCTTAACGCAGCTCCGAAATAATTCCAATTCGTGCACTGGCAAACAGCGCGCCCGGTGAAGCGAAATGCTTGGACAAACGAGGGAAGGAGGGCTGAACCATACGAGACCATGGGGTCGGCCCAAGCCGCTGGAATAGCCCAATAAGGGATGGCGTGGTGACTACCAAGGCGCAGGCCTATTCTGCTCGGACCGAAAGACTTCCCGATACGCAACCACACGCTTTACAGAGAAACCAAAGCTAACTTGACAACGTTATAGGCCGATGATACCGGCAAATACGTAACAGCATTGGTTTTTCCAGGAGGGAATGTGAACAAACCAAGAGAACCAAAAGCGGGCGAAAAATTGAGCGGACAGAAGGCCGAAGCCTACGTCGATTATCTCTATTCCACGCTTTACAAAGCTTGGCACGAGAAAATCCACAACGGGCCATTTATGACCCAACTTCGCGCCGGAGAGCTGCCGCTCCCGGTCATTCGGCAGTTTTTCAAGAACTGGGGCCATTTTTCCATGGAGGTCAACGCGCTTAACGCCGTTTCCTATTATACGCATCTGCCTTTTTTCGTCCGCAACTTTGATTTATTGGGTCCTTTCTGCGCGAAGATTGCCGATGAGCTGATCTCCCCAAAACCGCCGGGACATGTCCTCGTACTGCTTGAGACTGCGGAGGCCATGGGACTTAGCCGCAAAGAAATACTGGAAGATCCCTACCTGCCTGCGGCACGCGCCATCAACGACTTCTGCCATAAAATTTTCCTCGATGGTTCGATCGTCGAACTTTGGGGCCTCCACGTCTTTGAGGAATCGCTCTCGCACTGGTCCGGCGAATGGTACACCGCGCTCACGACACGTTATGGATTTACCAAACAACAGGCTGTTTACTTTTCCACTCACGAGGAAGCCGACATGGACACGCATCAGCTCGGCGAAAGCGGTGAAGAAGCGATGGGACACGGCGCGTTCAATCGCACCGTTCTCACCCGAGCCCTCCAAGAGGGGATCGAGTACCGCGCCGGATACACCATGGAGTATTGCGCGCTCACGATGGTCGATCTGCACGCGCAAATGAACCAAGCGGCGCTAGACAACCCGTACAACTGAAGTTAACGGAGTTTTCGAATCAGTGTTCGATTCGCTCCGCGCCTGCATAGATATTGCAAGAGCGTCCGCGCACAAACCCGGCCAACGTCATCTTGAATTTCCGCGCCAGCGCAACCGCTAGACTGGATGGGGCGGACACCGCTGCGACCA
>DASQUN010000363.1:0-4567 GCA_035641275.1 Candidatus Udaeobacter sp.
AAGTTCATTGAAGAGTTTTGGCGGCGGGCAATTGGCGGAAGAGATTAAAAGCGACACGAATGAAGTATAATGGCGCGGAGACGGAGCCTTGATGAAAGTCGTTCATCGCTTTCTCCATGTTGTGCGCGTGATTGAAAACTGCTGGATACCGATGTCGGACGGCTGCCGTCTGGCCGCGCGCATCTGGATGCCGGCCGAGGCAGAGACGAATCCGGTGCCGGCAATCCTCGAATACATTCCATACCGCAAGCGGGACTTCACGCGCGCGCGCGACGAGCCTATGCACCACTACTTCGCCGGTCATGGATATGCCGCCGTACGTGTCGATCTTAGAGGTTCAGGCGATTCGGACGGCCTATTGCTGGACGAATACTTGAAACAGGAACACGACGACGCTTTAGAAGTGATTCGTTGGATTGCGCAACAACCGTGGTGCAGCGGCGCCGTTGGCATGATGGGCAAGTCCTGGGGCGGATTCAATTCCTTGCAGGTGGCGGCGCGTCAGCCACCCGAGCTCAAGGCGATCATCACCGTCTGTTCCACCGACGACCGCTACGCCGACGACGTGCACTACATGGGCGGTTGTCTGCTGAACGAAAACCTGACGTGGGGGGCGGTGCTGATGAGCTACAACGCCTATCCGCCGGATCCTGAGCTCGTCGGAGAGCGCTGGCGCGCCATGTGGCGCGACCGCCTCGAACATACCGTATTTTTTCCCGAGGTATGGCTCGAACATCCCCGGCGCGACAGTTACTGGAAGCACGGATCCGTGTGCGAAAACTACGGCGCCATCACCTGTCCTGTGTATGCCATAGGCGGCTGGGCCGATGCCTACAGCAACGCGATTCCCCGGCTATTGGCCGGGCTCAAAGCCCCGCGCAAAGGTCTGATCGGACCCTGGGCCCATCTCTATCCGCACGACGGCGTGCCCGGTCCGGCCATCGGCTTTCTGCAGGAGGCGCTGCGCTGGTGGGATCACTGGTTGAAGGGCGCGGACACGGGCATTATGGCGGAGCCGATGCTGCGCGTCTGGATGCAGGAGAGCGTCGCGCCGAGGCCGTTCTATAAACATCGGCCCGGTCGCTGGGTGGCGGAAACACAATGGCCCTCGCCGCGCATCAGTCGCCAACGTCATTGGCTCAATCCGAATCGATTAAGCAGCTCTGCGACCGTCAAAACACAACTCGACCTTCGCTCCCCGCAAACTACGGGGCTTGGCGCCGGCGAATGGTGCGGCTTTGGCGCGCCGGGAGAAGCGCCGCCCGACCAGCGTGGTGACGACGGTTGTTCGTTGACATTCGACTCGGAGCCCTTGCGGGAAAGAATCGAAATCCTCGGTGCGCCAAGGGTGACGCTGGAGATTGCGGCCGACCGGCCGGTGGCCTTCATTGCGGCCCGCTTGAACGACGTTGCTCCTGACGGCGCGACCGGCCGAGTGACCTATGGACTGCTGAACCTGACGCACCGCGACGGCCACGAGCATCCGAAACCGCTGGAGCCGGGCAAGCGCTATCTGGTAAGCGTGGCGCTAAACGATGTCGCTCACGCATTTCCCGCCGGTCACAAACTGCGTTTGGCCGTTTCCACGAGCTACTGGCCGATCGCTTGGCCGGCGCCGCAGCCTGTAACGCTGAGCCTGTTTACCGGTGAGAGCTTCGTGGATCTTCCGGTGCGTCCGCCACAAGCGGAAGACGCCGCCCTCAGGCCGTTCGAATCGCCCGAGCGCGCCGCGACAGAAACAACCGAGCTTCGGCCCGCCCCTTTGAAGCGGATCGTCGAGCGGGACCGCGCCACGAACGAGACGGTCTATACGGTCTCTAGCGGTCGCGGCGACTCGGAAGCGCAGTTAACGCGCATCAAGGCCATCGACCTGGAGGTCGGCCATACGACGCTCAAGAGTTTTCGCATCGGCGAAGAGGATCCGAGCGCGGCTCAGGCCGAGGTGATTCAGCAGACCTGGTTTCGACGCGGCGCATGGAAGACCCGCATCGAAACGCGTACCCGCTTCTCCGCGGACCCTGACGATTTCGTGCTGGAGGGTGAACTTACGGCCTATGAAGATGATAAGCCGCTCTTCAAGCGGAACTGGGCGCGCCGCGTGAAGCGCGACCTCCTCTGAGATTACGCCAACAGGCGTTGAGAAGAGAAAACACCGCTCCTGCCGGTCACGGACCAGGATTCGCAAGTGGGAATTGCCGTTCTTACGGGTGATGTTCGCGCGCTATTCTCGTGAACCTGACTCTTGCAACCGGACGTTAAACTCCAGCCCCTCATCGCCGCGCCTGACCTTGACCCTCATCGTTTCGCCGGGCCGTTTGTAAAAGAGCGCGAGCCTTACGTCTTCCACGCTCGAAACTGGAGAATCGTCCAACGACATGAGAGTGTCCTCTACCTTTAGTCCTGCTTTCTCAGCGGCGCTGTCTTTCGCAAATCGTGTGATGCGCACTGTTTGATTCTGCTCGGCGAGCACAGCCATGAGCCTTGGAGCCGTCGGTGCTTTCGACGCTTCGGGAAAAACTATAAAGTCGGCGATGTCTTTTTTTATTTCTCCTTCATTCAAGACAATCGCGTAGCTGTAGCCGTTTCGCCGGAACGATCGCTTGGGAATGCCCGAGCCGTACTGAAGATGGCCCGCTCCAGCGAGAACCACCACGCGAAAATCAGGATTGTTCTTTAAGAAGCGATCGATCGATTCCGCCATCGTCTCGTCCCAGAGAATCTGCGCTTGGTAAAAGGATCCAAAAGTTCTTTCCTGCGATTCTCGATGTTGTGCAAAGACCTCCTTGAGCCGAGCGCGGTACTCCTGATCTGAAAAGTCCAGCTCCTGAGGAATTTCCTGCTTCTCTTCCTTCGAAAGTGATTCGAGACTCCCCTTGGCGACCTTCTCGACAATCTCGCGCTGCGCATTGAGCGCGATCACCGGTAGGCGCTTCTCCTTCGCGAAATCCACAATCGGCTTGTAGAGATTGTAATCGATGTTCCACCGTTTGAAATATTCGGACTGTTTCAAGAAAGTGCGCTCGTCGATGAGACCGCTGATGTAGTCGTCGAGCACTTTCTGGAACGGCCTTTGAAACATTTCCATGGCCACGGCAATCTTGGGAGTCTGGTCATAGAGGGCTCGGAGAATTTCGAGTTGAACTTGATGATGCGAAAATCGATCGTGCTGTTCGCCGACGTAGACAATTTTTTTCGACGTCAGCTTCTCAACCATGGCCGCTAGTGTCTTTAAAGTGGAAAGATCAACGACCGGTGGAGCTTCTTTTGACTTCCTTTGTCTTCCTGGTTCAGCAGTCTCGCCGATCGCAGAGATCAGCGCGACTACCACAAGACCCAAAGCAGTGAGAATGAGAAGAGGGCGGTCAGTCATGCGTCTGCGATTTTCTATCGCGCCGAAACACCAAAGTCCATGTTCATTTTAAGGTCTTGCTTCACATTGACACGGAACCGCGGGTCGAATACTTTCTTTCGAGCGGTTCAGGATCCCCGGCACGCGAGCATGAGTCCACTATGAAAATCGGGTTAAGTCCCTTGCAGGGGCAGGCGAGCTTCGAAGAGACCTTGCGAGAATGCGAGCGAGCCGAGGAAGCAGGATTTGACTCGATCTGGCTTGGCGAGCACCACAACAATTCTATTTTGAATCCGGCGCCTCTCATCGGACTGACCGCCATCGCTGCCCGGACACGTCGCGTCCGCCTGGGCACGGCAGTACTTTTGCTCCCTCTGTATCATCCTTTAATGGTTGCGGAAGAGGGAGCGATGCTCGACATGATTTCCGGTGGTCGCTTGATTTTGGGAGTAGGCGCCGGCTACGCCCCCGAAGAATTCGACGCCTTTGCTGTTTCGATCAAAGAGCGTGGCAGCCGATTGGAAGAAGGCGCCGCGCTGGTTCACCGGCTGTGGACCGAAGAGAAAGTCACTTATCGGGGAAGGCATTACCGTGTGGACAATGCCACAGTCTTGCCGCGGCCGGTGCAGCGGCCACGACCGCCCATCTGGTTTGGAGCCTGGACGGAGCCGGCTATTCACCGCGCCGCGCGCCTCGGAGAGGCCTGGCTCGCTGGCCCTTCGGCCAATCTCAAGGAACTTGCCGGCTGCGCAAGCCTGTATCGGAAAGCGTGCCGGGAGACTGGACGAGGCGAAGGCGAGGTAGCCTTATTTCGCTATATCTTCGTGGCGAGCAGCACGAAACAGGCGATCAGTGCCGCGGGTGACTCTTTTATCCAAGCCTATAAAGGAATGTACTTCCGGTGGCCGCACCCCGTAGTCAAGCGGCCTACGGGGAAACTCACTATTGAGCGGCTCGCCGAAGACCGGATTATTTTCGGCGACCCGAGAACGTGCGTTCAGGAAATTACCCGCTTTCAGAGAGAGTTGGGCCTCCAGCATCTTGTCTGTCGATTCTCGGTGCCGGGTATTGCTCGTGACGCCTGCCAGATCTCCCTCGATCTATTCACACGAGAAGTCATGCCGGCGCTCCCCTCGGATCCGATGCCAGGGTAGCCAGGCCGCTAGTGTGGTTCTTGCTGAATATGTTGAGATATCCGATCTGAAAGAGCCCCTTTGC
>DASQUN010000364.1:0-9244 GCA_035641275.1 Candidatus Udaeobacter sp.
TAACTGTGCAAGTGACGCACGGGCAGGTCCCCTGCTTATATCTGGAACAATACTGAGTTCCAGCGCCGTCACGCCGTCGAGATCGACAGTATAATCCTCGCATTCGCTGGTAGTGCCGGGAGGGCTGAAGTTGTATTGCTGACGCACAATCTCCCGGTAAGACTGACCGCCGTCTGAAGACCACCGCAGGACAAACTGCTGCGTACGCTCCTGGTTATCTTCCTGAAACAGTAAACGCATATGCCTGAGCCTCTGCGGTTCGTCAAACAGAAGCCGGACTGTCTGCTGCCCGGATTGTACCGCGCGCCAGCCGGGGCCCGCACTGGGTATCAATGCTGACTCGATTGGATGCGCCGCGTCCTCGGAGGTTACTTCTACCTGAGCCAGATGCTCCACGTTCAACCACTGTTGATTCAAAGGTGACACACTTTCAGTACCCTGATTGGTTATTCGCTTGCGCATAAGCCGACCTCCTTAATCTCAGTACATACGTCTAGTTTCCACTTTATCTCTGCTCGAATAAAGAGCGTGCAGTAAAAACTTTGAATAAGGACACGGGGGACGCCATAAAGCGGACATCGGCCCCTCCGCAATCCCGCAATGTTTCCTTTTTAAGACCGTACAATATTAGACAGAAAACCTTTCCAAGTTAGTTAAGGTCAGCAAAGCGAGCGGAAGGAGACGAGAGCCATTCCGTTTAAGCCAAAAGAAACGGGAATGGCTACTAGCGTTCCAATCATTCCAGAAACACTCGAAGCATATCCGGCTCCCGCATCGTACCAAGAAAAGTATTATTTTTCGCTCAAACGCTCACCGGGCAATAATCGGCGCTATGTTTTCGGAAATTCCAGGTTGTGGCAGCGGCACCTGGGCCCCTGACAGACGCTACCCGATTTACGACCGATTTGAAATGTTCGTGCGCAAAGACGGATCTTAGGATTGCGGACCGGACGCGAGTTCGACTAATAAAAGCTGCTTCTGGTTGTCGAATGTTCTTTGTAAGGCGGGCTCGATGGCTTCCTCTGCCGGAAAATCGACACTGAGAGGATCGACGTATTGCTGATCTTTATAGAGTTCAAAATGGAGATGAGGTCCAGTGCTTCGCCCTGTCGATCCCACATAACCGATGACCTGGCCTTTTCTAACAGGTACGCCATCACGAATACCGTCTGCCAATCTGCTGAGATGCGCGTAGCGAGTCATGTACGTAGCATCATGCTGTATATCGATCGCCTTACCATAGGTGCCGTTCCATCCCGCCTGGGAGATAACTCCATTACCCACGGCACGAACCGGAGTTCCCCTTTGGGCGGCAAAGTCCACCCCGGTATGGGGCAAATTGGTCTTGAGTATCGGATGGAAACGGGAATGGGTAAAATAAGAGGTGATACTGGTAAATTCCAAGGGAAAGCGTAAAAAAGACCGGGCTAAGCTTCTTCCCTCTAGATTGTAGTAGTTGCCTTGACCTCTTTGCTTCTCAAAATAAACCGCGGTCAATTTCTGACCGGCGTTGATCAATTCCGCGGCTAAAATTCGCAACGAGGCCTTGCTTTCCTGGCCTTTGCGGCTTCTCTGTTCATACACTATTTTGAAGCTATCCCCTTGGCGGATTTCCTTTTCTAGGTCAATGTCCCAGGTAAAAATATCCGCCAGCTGAGAAAGTAGGGTCGGGTGGATACCGGCTTTTTGCCCATCGCTAAGAACTGAATCTTCCACGGTCGCACTGGCAGTTTTCAGATCGACATCATAAGGCTTCTCACGTTGCTGGAAGAGAATTCCTTTGGCGCTCTTTTCCCAGGTGAGAGTCGACGCATCGTTATAATCGATTTCCAGGGCTCTAAGTTGGCTTGGAGTGCTTTGGCTGCGACCCTGTCCAACCGGTTTAAAGAAATAAAAGTGAATCTCTTTACCCGGTGGTAAGGCCTGCGCTCCAAAGTTTCGCTTGATTGATCGAGTCCAGACTTGCTTTTCCGCTTGTGGCAAGCGGAAACGGCTTAATAGCTCGAGCAACGTATCGCCGTGTTTGGTTTGTTGAACGACATGCTCCCGTTTTTCCAGAAAATCACTGGGAGCAGGGTCCGGCTGACGAAGGAGTGCTTTGGGGACGTGGCCGTTGCCGGATATTCGGCCGGGGGAAGCTGGCGAAATCGCTTTGAACCTTGCGGGCTCTTTGCGAACGGCTTTTTGCCTGGCAGCCTCGGCACGAGTGGGTTTCATACCGACAATGGCGCTGATAACGGATAACCAAACCAATATCTTGAAAAGGCTAAGAAAAGCAGAGACTCGATTTCCTGAAGGCAATGCCTTTGCCGCTGTTGTATGTCTATCGCCCAGGTGCATGGTAAAAAAATCTTACACTGAATAAACCGTTTCGCTGCCCGTGTCAACCAAAACCGGGTGGAATCTTGGCAGGTCTATGTAGTCAGGCTTTAGTCAGGCTCGGAGAAAATGATCTTTCTGGCGGCAATTTCCAGAATAAAGAACAGAAATGCCAAGATTATCAAGGGCTGCCTCATTGGCTGAAACTTTCTCGTGACGTTCTGTTTTTGCAAGGTATCCTGCGCCTTGGGGTTAATCTCACCGCCAGTTGCTCGTGCCAATTGAAGCAGCAGAGTGCTGTTGAACTCGGGTCGGGCAATTTCGCTTTCGCGGTCATAAGGCAGGATATAGCCCAGTGGTGGGTAAGGTATGCGCCGGCTCCGCCGCTCCTCAGTAAGCTCTATCCGATACTCCCCCGGCACGGAAATCGGCAGCGCCGCTTGATAATGACCGGGCGCCAGCTTTTTAAGTGCACCTTCCGAGCGACCGCTCTTGCCGGTAGCTAGAAAGCGGAATTGGCTATCGGCACTCGCTTGTTCGTACACAAAGAGGTCCAGAACGGGGTCATTCGCCGAGAGGCTGATTCTGGCCTCATGAAGCGGTACGGGCTCCTCAGCTGGGCCGGGACGGAGCCAGTCAAGGATTTTGCCCCAAAAGTTTTGTAGCTCACTCCATTGAATCCAGTTTTTACTCCAGCGGCCCTCAAGGTCTGTGGTTAGCGCGACGCTCTTCCCCCGCTCGTACCGCCAGGAAGCCAGCAGCGGCGCTTTACGATCTTCCCTGGGAATCATAAGGTCCAGGTGAGCACCCCGCTTAAGATCCGTCTCCATGTAACCCCGAACAGCCGGGTAGGACCTCGCCGGGAAACCTGCGAGAAGCTCCGATCCTCTTTCTGGAACCGGTGTAAAGTCTCTTTCGCGTGGAGGCTCATCCTTGGGCTTCTCCTGGATTTGCTGCAACGCGATTTGCGGCAGGGTCGAGGGATCCAGGATATGGTGAAACAAGCCGCCGCCGTATTGACTGATCCTTTTCATGACTCGGATGTCCGCTTCCGCGCCAATGGCTATGGACGATACGGTGATTCTCATCTCATTCTTCATCACGGTGACGAGGTCGATCAACTCACCTTGGCTGCCCCGGGTCTCACCATCGCTTATCAAAATGATATGCTTTATCGGGGCATTTTGTCTCTCAAGCTGGCGTTTGGCTTCAAGTAAGGCCGGATAGAAATAGGTCTGGCCTCCTGGTCTGAGCCGGTCGATTTGGGCATTAACAACGCCGCGCAGCTTTCCTATCGATTCCATGGGCACGACGACAAAGGCACTAACATCGAAGCCGACAATCCCCAGAAAGTCGTTATCCTTGAGCTGACGGGCGACCAGCTTGGCGGCTTCCTGGGCGAAGAGAATCCGGTTCTCTTCGCGCATGCTGCCGGATTTGTCGATAACGAGGACGACGGCGCGATTTCTTTCCTCGCGCTTTTGCTCCCGCGGCTCCACAGGGAGGAGGTCTTCGATGGGAGTGCGGCGATAACTCCCAGGTGCGAAGCTGGCCTCGCTGCCAAGCATCAAGAAACCTTTTCCGGCGGCCACATGCCGCTCGATGGAAGTGAGATAGCTGGCACTAAGCTTCTCTCGCTCAATATTGTTAAAAATGACCACGCCGTATGGCGTTGGAGCGGGTGGTGCATCCGCTGTGTGCGAGGTGACATCGAACCCGAGCCGTTTGAGAATTTCCTCCAAATATCGTCCACCGCGGCTGCTCCCGTTTAGCAACAAGACCTTCGACTTTGATCGGGCCATCACCCATGCAACCGCCTGATTGTCCGGGGCATAGCGGTCAGAGGCCGGTTGGCGGGGAGTGAAGCTCGCGCGGTAGACCGTTGCCGAACCTTCTGAAAGCGTCGTCTGATAAGTGAAGATTTGACTTCCCGGTTTCAGCCTGACCGACTCGCTTTTGAAACTCTCACCGTTGCGCGTGAGGGTCAGCGTTCCATCCACTTCGCGATCGTTTTGATTTTCCAAGACGACCTTGAGATTAAGGGCTTCGCCACTATCGCCCTGGCGCGGCGCCAGGAGCTTTGTGACGGCTACGTTGGTGAGTGCGGGCCTTCCGGCCGGCAGCATTGGATAGATTTTCAGCTCTGAGTCAGCGATGGCTGGCAGTACGCGCTGGACGCTCCCCTGGTTTTCCCAGCCGTCCGTAAATAAATAAACCCGTCGATGCGTGGGTGGTAGATCCAGCAGCGTCGTAAATAGTTTCTCTAGATTGGTCTTTTCCGGCCGGATGGGACTCTGTTGCGAGCTCTCGCCGCGTAGCCATTCCCGCCAATTCTTTATTTCCTGGACTTCTGAGCCAAACACGAAAATTCGGTCCTGACGATTCGGAGAGAATCCGCCCTCGGCGGTGTTTTCCATCCAACGGCGGATACTTTCGGGAACGCTCTGCGAGAGATCAAACGCGAAAATTCGCTCCTCATAGGTGGTCTTGGTCTCCTCGGTTACAGACTGAGGATCGGCCAGAGTCAAGATCAGCAGCAACAGAATCAGAGTGCGCCAGAGAATGATTGTGAGACGCTGATCGCGGAAGCGAAACCACAGCAATGGCAACGCGAGCAGAAGCCAGAAGAAAAATGGCTTTGTAAATTGAACGTTGGCAAGGAGTTCTGTCATAAACGGTACATAATCCGGCTCGATCGCGGCCGAAACGTCCACCCGCCCGATCGAGGGTTGATAAACCACTCGATCAGCAGCAGGAGCAGCGAAGCCAAAAGCAGATATGGCCAAAATGAAAACAGCAACGATGAACTTGTCCGGCCGGTGTCTTCACCATGGATCTCGATGGGGGTCGGGTCGCGCAGGTCGGATTCGCCGGGATTGTCAAGATTGACGGCGATCAGCTCCCTTTCGCCGGCGCGATTCAATTGATATATCCCCTGGCTAAAAGTCTCCGGAAAATTGCTCGAGCCTGGGTTGAGCGAAACCTTGTCGCCTTTGGGCGTGATAAGCTGGTCGCCTGTTCGAATGGTCCCGAGTGACAGAGGTTGCCCAGTGGCGGTTTCTTTATCGCCGGCGCTCCCAAGAAACCAGTCTAAAACATTCAACGTGAATATCGAAACCGGAAGGTTCTCTCGGCCCAGGTACGGAAAGGGATCGAATCCCAGAGCTAAATGACGTACCCCCTGGCTTTCCACCGCGAAAGCAAGAGGCCCGTCCGGACTTTCGATGATCGGGTGCCCTGCGGCGTTGGGCTTTAGAATACGCGCGTATGAAGGTCGAAGCAGAGCGAAGTTTACGTAACGGGTCAGGGGATGAGGCTCGCGCCAGCTTGAGACGCCGGGCCGAGAAATCGGCCGCCCCAGGTCAACCAACGGGTTATTGTCAGGCGGCAACACGAATAGAGATGGATTTCGCGGCAGCGCCGCGACAGTTGAGAAATGAAAAATTTCCAGACCGTAGCGCAAGCGATCGGTCTTTTCGTATTCGCGGGGCGAAATGAGGTCGACCGTGACACCGGGAATGGATCGCAGGCTCGCGATGGCTTGTGGTCGTGGCGATATGCCGAGAACGCGCAGTTCCCGTGACTTGGATAACACGGCAAAACGCCGGTTATCGAGCGGTAGCGCGTCCCGTGCGTCGATTTCCGCCTCATAAGAAGGATGCGAAGCGAATCCCTCGAAGTCTACTGCGGCGCTCTTGCCCGCAGGGATCGCCACGTCCCGGCTGGCAAGTATCGACCCGCCTCCTCTCAGTGAAAACTTAGTCTTCTGGTCTTTGGCGGAAAAGTTCATTAGTTCAGCGGTCGCTTCTAACCGTGAATTCGTTAAGGACGAACGTCGGACCTGGAACGAAACGACGGCCAGATTCTCTTTGGATTGCCCCACCGAAATCACTCGCGCCGTTCCCGACTGGCTGCGTCCCGGATGGTCCGTGAGCAAATAGACGCGATCATACCCTTGCTCCCCGGCCATTTGGCTGAACAGTCTATTGTAGTCAGCAGGCGTCTCTCCTAAATCGTAGGGCTCCAGGCGGGCAAGGGTTTCCGCAGCGTCGGATGGAGCGAAAGGGGAGGCGCGCATTTTCTCCAGACGTGGAGCCGTCAGGTAGAGATCCACTTTGCCGGTAACGCCGAGATCAGCAAGCAATGTGCGGGCTTGTTCCTTGGCTAGGGCAAAGCGCGTCTTGCCATTTTCCAGCGTCTGCATGCTCGCCGAGTTGTCCAAGACCATTGCAACATTCGTCGGACGGACGGAGAAGACCGGTTCTCCCAAAGCCAGAACCAGCAAAGTCAATAGAATCAGCTGCAGAAAAAGTATCGGTGGCAAGCGGAGCCGTCCCCATGGACGAGCGTGAGGATGCGCGGCCAGCTCCGTGAACAAAAGCAAGCTTGAGAAAATCACGCGCCGCGGCCTTCTCCGAATCAAATAGGGCACGAGCAGCAGAGGCAGGGCCAAAAATCCGAAAAGAGCTGTGGGATTCAGGAACTCCATGGCTTATCTGAAAAGACCGATGGCCGGGAGGATCGCCAGGATAAAATCACCGACATCGCGGTCGGTCACATAGAGAGCATAGTGGATGCCGTTTTGATGGCAAAAGCTGCGGATTTCGAGATTGTGTTGCGCGAGGCGTGCCTGATAGTCCCTGCGCGCCCTAGTGTCCCATTGAAATTTCATTTCCGCTTGGCTTTCGCTGTCCACCAAAGCGAGATTGCCGGTCGGAAAGGAAGGCTCCACTTCACGGCGGGACAAAATTTGGATGACCGAAATGTCCAAATTGAAACCACGCAGGAGACTTAAGCCGTGTTGATAGGACGCGGAAGGGACGAGAAAATCGGAGATGAGTATCGCCTTTCCTGGACGGCGAAGCCGTCGTAGATGATCCGCCAGAGCCGACGCCATTTGCAGCGCGCCCGCTGGCTCGCGGGATCTGGCAAATTGGATACAGTCCACGATTCGGCGTCGGCCGCGGTAAAACGGCGAAGCAGAGCCACCCGACGACCCCTGCAGCAGGTGTAGTTTTACATGGTCGTGATTGGCCAAAACCACATACGAAAGGGCCACGGCGATGTGAGCGCCGGGGAAGAATTTCTCTGCCAGGGACGGAAAGCCCATCGACGCGCTAGCGTCGATAAAAACATAGGCAAAGAGATCGACCTCTTCGCGGAATACTTTGATGTAGAGCCGATCGGTGCGGGCATAGATGCCCCAGTCGACATAGCGCAGATCATCGCCAGGGGAGTATTTACGGTAGTCGGCAAATTCCAAACTGGTCCCCCGCCGCGGTGAAGAATAACTTCCCGGGTGACTGCCCAGAAATTCCTTTCTGGTGCGCAGCCTAAAGGTTTCCAATTGGCTGAGAAACTCGGGAGTGAAGGGTTCGGGAAGCATAGGTCGAAGCGCCTTCAGAGAGTCGCGTATGGAATCGGGTCGACAAGAGTCGCTTCGTTGAACCCTTTGAGCCGAAGCTGACAACTGTCGCAGAGTCCGCACGCTCGGCCATCGGCCATCGGATCATAGCAACTCCAGGTAAGCGCGTAATCCAATCCTAGCTCAATGCCTGTTTTTATGATTTCTCCCTTTGTCATATGAATCAAGGGGACGTGAATATGGATGCGACTTTTGCCCTCGACCGCGGCTTTGGTCGCGAGATTCGCCATCCGTTCGAAGGCGCGGATATAATCCTCACGACAATCCGGATAACCGCTGTAGTCGAGCTGGTTCGCCCCGAAAAAGATATCCTCGGCTTCAATCCGTTCCGCGAGCGCCAACGCGAAGGCAAGAAAAATCGTATTTCGCGCCGGAACGTAGGTGACCGGTATGTCGCAAGCCATTTCGCTCGCGCTTCGAGCTTTGGGAACTTCGGTCAGGTCCGTTAGAGCGGAACCCCCGATAGCGCGGAGGTCAAACTCGATGATCCGATGCGATCTCGTGCCCAGGAAAGCGGCCAATTTTCTTGCGGCCTCGAGCTCCCGCTCATGGCGCTGGCCATAGCGAAAGCTGACGGCATGGAGCTGATAACCGTCTTTCTTTGCTATCGCTGCCACGGTAGCGGAATCAAGCCCGCCGCTAAGGAGAATGACGGCATTCTTATCAGACATCTCGGCAGCTAGGGGAGTCGAGTCCCTTCCATGGGATAACGCTTCTGGTACCAGCCGATAATACCCTCGTCGAGAACTTTCATGTTGCGGTAACCCTTTTCGTAGAGCATGCCATAGGCCAAACTGGCCAGGTGGTGTGGGCATGCTCAATACAAAACGACCATTTCCTCTTTGGAAATGTCTTGGAGGTAATTCTTGAACTGCGCCAGCGGGGCGGAAATCGCGCCTACAATATGCGCCTCGCGGTATTCTTCATCCGTACGCACATCGATGATAACGGGCTTTCTCCCGGCTTTGAGCTCTTCCAGCAGTTCATCGATCGAAATGAACGACGGGCTGATGTCGGGCGGCACCGTTTGCTGGGCAAATTGGGGATATCTGGAAGGGTCAGCGCCCAATGGCTGATACGCAACCAGAATCGCCGCCAAGCTCATGGCGACAGCAAATGACCACTTAAGGCACGCGTCGAGTCGGATCACGATTTGCCTCCTTGAGCGTTGTATTTGCTGTACTGGGCTAGGGAATCCAGCGACTGCATGCCGGTGTAGCGCTCGCCGTTGATAATCCATGTGGGGTAGCTTTGAATATTTTTGTCTTTACATATGGGAGCTTGAGGAGCCTTGCGACCGCCGGGACTACACTCGACATAGGGCAGCCGGTTGCCGGAACTGCCGAACATCTCCTTTTGATCGGCACAGTGGGGACACCACGACGCGCCGTAAAACTTCGCGTCTATCTTGGTCAGATGCTCGGCCAGACCGCGGATCCAAGGATCTTCGGGACCGCGGGCTTTGCCCCAATATCCCGCATAGTAAAGATGGAGCGCAAC
>DASQUN010000365.1:0-3521 GCA_035641275.1 Candidatus Udaeobacter sp.
TCGTGCGATCTCCTCCACGATGGCTTTGTTCATGCACCCTTCGGCTACAAGCTCAGCGCCGTGCTGATACATCTGAGCCAAAAGAGCTATTCCTTTATCGTCAATAAACGTCACTGCGCATAACATGACTCTAACGGATCGTTCGGAGCTGGCGGCCGTTCGCCAACAGTCTTCCAGCTCCCGAACCCAGGGTCCCGCGAGTTTTCCCTCAAGTTCAAAAATGGTCCACGGCGCGTCGGTTCGGCTGGTAATCTTCAGCATGAGCTAGAAGTCGGCTCTATATGGAGTCTCTCGGCCAAAACCCAAAACGATAACAAAGTTTTTATGCTTGCATCCCACGATCGATCTCCCTTCGACTTTTCAGTTCCACGTTACTTGCCGATGGAGCACGACCTCCTCGCCGTTCTCATCGGCCTCGATTATCGGATCGCACCAACAGAAGTCCGAGTCGATGTGGTTCAGTCCGATGGGCATCTCCACCGGAACAATTGCGGGAGAAAACCATGTTCGATTCACGAACATCATGGTCATTCGCCAAACACGAACCTGCCGAATCGATCCACGGTATTAGGGAAAAGCCTCACGGCAGCCTTGATATGGTTCAGCGACCACTGAATCGCTGTCGAGAGAAGCGCCTGCTCAATACCTTGAACCGCCATACGAGCGAACAGGTCAGTTCCAATGAGAAGCAAGGCTGCCAAGACTGGGGTTTCGATTTTCATGAAATTCACGCGATCTTCCTTTTGCTCTCGATAGGGGAGTCACCGCAAGCCGTATGCCAAACGCATCGGCGCTAGCAGGCACCCGACAACCGCGAGAATCAGGAAATTTTTCAGACTCCGCTGGTCTGCTGATGCGAATTGTGACGAACAAGCGGTGCCGATCTATCGGCACGCGCCGAAATATTGTCTGGCTGAAGAGGTGGCGAGGCCGGAGGTTTTTTACCAGCGGTCACAAGACATTCCGGTAAGTACAGTAGGCGCCAACGGTAGAAAATACCTATGGGCTACCGATTCATTCGAGCTGCTCGTTCCTTCTCTCATTGCTCGGCCCAAACGTTGTCATTCTTTCCCTCTGAATTTCTTCTGTCTGTTAGCTTATTTACCACCGACGCGTTTCCCCTAGCTTGAGAATCCAGGCGCGCTCGGAATCGATGCCGCGGCGGCGGCTCTCGGCGAGCATGCGCCCGGGTGGCTCGTCCAACGGCTCCTCCGCAAGATCGAAGGTGCCCCAGTGGATGCCGAGCAGCACGCGGGCGTCAAGATCGAGGAATGCCTGCACCGCTTCCTCCGGCGTGGTGTGCACGGCTTGCATAATCTCAGGCGGCAGGTAGGCACCAATAGCGATTGCCGCTACGTCGAACGGGCCGAGTCGTTGGCCGGCCTCCTTGAAGCCGGCGAAATAGCCGGTGTCGCCGGCGAAGTAAAGCCGCCGCTCACGACTCACAACGGCCCAGGAAGCCCAGAGTCGCGTGTTGCCGTCCCACGGTGTTCTTTGGGAGAAGTGCTGGGCCGGCACACAGATGAATTTCACGCCGCGGTATTCGCGCTCCTGCCACCAGTCCATTTCCTCCACCCGGCTCATGCCGTTATCGGCAAATCACGCTTTGAGGCCCAGCGGCACCAAGAAGAGCGGATCATGGGTCTGCGCAAGGCGTTTTACCGTGCCTAGGTCCAGGTGATCGTAATGATCGTGAGATATCATCACCACGTCGATCCGTGGCAGATGCTCGAATTCTACCCCGGCCGGACTCAGGCGTCGCGGGCCTGCCCAGGAGACCGGGCTTGCCCGCGCGCCCCAATTGGGATCTGTCAGTACATTTGCGCCGTCCAGCTGCACCAACAGAGTCGAGTGGCCGATCCAGGTAATGCTTGGGTTGATGAGGTCGGCTCGCAGGGCGGCAGCATTATTTGCGATGCGGGGGGCGTCGAAAGTCCGCGGCGCGATGAAGCTCGCCCAGAGGCGACGGATGACAAAGCTCCAGCGGGTCCAGCTCGACGGGCGGCGAAAATTCGGGTTGATGTTGCGAAAACCGCCCTCGACGTGATGCGAAGGGCGCCCGGGCAGCGGCTCCGTTCCGACGGTTGCGCAGGCCACGAACAGCAACAGCGAAGACACGAGTGCAGCCGAACGGCGGCGTATAGCGCATGTAAGCATTTTTCAGTAAAGTTTTCTCATTGCTCGGCCATTCGCATCTCTGAAGCGTGCGCGGCGCGTCCGGTCTTTCTGAGCAGCGGGTTCATGAGTCTGTTGACTTGACACGAGATCCAAAAGTTTTCATCAGTGTATCGCGGTTCCCTTCGATCCGACTTTCTTTGTGCAGCCTAACAAACGTTGTGCCAACTCTTACTGCTTTCCCAACGACGATTGTGAATGCCGCACAGAGAAAAACGTCAGTTGAGATCTGCATTGCAGTTGGAAACGACACTGGGACGACGACCCGCCGATTTATCGGCAGATGCCGAAATAGTGGCTTACCGCGACGCGTTAAATCAAGCCGGTGACGCAAAGTGACGAGAAACGTTTGGCAGGTGTCTATGAGACTGCTGCCGATCGCGAAGCGGCTGTTGCTGTTACTATGAGAAACATGTCGTGTTTCGCTCCAAAAGATCGATGTAGGCTTCCTCCACCAGATCGGCTTTATGAATATCCAACTTCTTCATTATTTCATCCGCCACAGTCTCGCCGTCTTCTAGAGTTTGCCCTTCATTCAGCACGACCTCGATTTCAACAAACGGTCCAAGTCCCTCAACGTCGTCGACATGAATCCGCGTGTGGTTGATGCTGTAGAGCCACCTCCGTTTTCTTACGACTCCTCGAATGCCTAGCGCGGTTGCAAGCAAAGTTCGTAGAGGCGCCGGATCAGTGCATCGCGAAGCGAGATATTTGGACCGTTTTGGCCCGGGGCTATTTTCCCGTTCGTAGTAGATGAGTTCGCTATGATCGGAAGCGGAAACGCGCAGTTTCAATCTTCCCGTGACCGTCCGAAAGAAAATGTCTTCTTGCAGAATCACTTCACAAGCAGTGTCGCTGCACTTTTCCAGAAGCCGGTGAAGGTCATTCGGGTTTTTCACCTTCGCCTTGATTTCGATGTTGGTTCCCATGGCTTCCGTTGAACAGAGGCCTTTCTCTCGGTTGTGCCTTCAGTTGAGCTTTCTCTCACGTGGATGCGCTGGAAGTTGATCGCCTAGCGAGATCCAAGAAAGCCGGCTCTCTGTCCAGGTATGATCCTCCGGCGTCAGCGCTTCCGGATCATCCATACTTCCCAGCGTCACGTCGATCGAGCCGGTCAGATCACCGCGCTGATAGGACAAGGCTGTGCCACACTTGCCGCAGAAATTGCGAATGACGTTGGCGGACGATGCATATGAAGCCGGCTGACCTTTGATGAACGTGAATCTATCTGAATCAAATCCGGCCCAGGTGACAAAGGGTGCGCCGCTCGCCCGTCTACAAGTCTTGCAGTGGCAATGAGTAATCCCGTACGCCCGCCCGGATGCGCGGTAACGAACCTCGCCACA
>DASQUN010000366.1:0-5926 GCA_035641275.1 Candidatus Udaeobacter sp.
GTCGCTGGAGGAGGTCAAGACGGCAAAGATCAGCGACGAGGACATGCTGAGCATCCTCTCGCTTAATGCGAAGAGGCTCTTCAGGCTGGAATAACTGCGGGCGTGGGAACAGCCCGAATTATTCATGGACCGAGGAAAAACCGTCACACAATGTAAACCGAGAGGCAAGCCATTCCGGCCACGGTCAATAGGCCTCTACCTTGTCGGCCGATCCGCCGGTCGTGCGATTGGGGGGACAAGGCCACGGAGGTATTGCGCCGGCTTGAGGAGCGGCCGGCTTTCCCGGTGCGCAACAGCATGAATAATCCGCCGGACACCGCGCCAGCACTTGTATGCACATATACAAAGTTTGTTGAGTGGCTCGTTGCGAACCTGGCGATTTTTGACAAGTCGGCGTACGTTTTGGATATTTTCGGCTGATTACCGCTACCCCGTAATCCTCTGATTTCCCTGAGATGCCTTGGTATATCTCTTGCCGAGCCTTTTTATAACAGAATCAGAAAGTTTTTGCCGGCACGTTGTCTGTTGAGCTTGAATGTTGATTGACGCACCTTCACATACCGCAGAAGCGGAATGCCAACCGGAGGGACTCGGTAGAGACCGGGTCAACCGGTGGGCTCTTTTCACTTTAGCGGCAGTCCTCATCCTCCTCGTCGCCGGCGCCCTTGGGTTTCGCATGGCGGTGCAGATGCTCAAGGACAGAGTCCTCGAAGCGCTCGGGCCGGGAAGCGAAGTTACGGAACTCAAGGTAGGTTGGTCTTCCATTGAGGTGGTCGGGCTCAACATACCCGGACCCAAAGGCTGGCCGACTGCCCGGACGCTTCACACGGAGCGGGTGAGGATTGTCCCCAGTCTTTGGACTCTTCTCACCGATGAAATCGAGATCGCCTCCATCACGGTCGAGAACCCGTACCTTTCCGTCATGCGTATTCCGGGAAAACTGCTTATCTTACCGAGTCTTTTAGACGGTGAAGGGCGCAAGGAGAAATCCCGAAAAGGCGCTGCAGAGCGTTCGGCGCGTGCCATTACGATCGCCAAAATTGTTTTGGAGAACGGAAGCATGGATGTTTTCGACGCCACGGTCAGCCAACCGCCGCTCAGGATCCGGCTGGAACAGATTGAAGCTCTCGTGCGGGATGTCGCGCCGGCAAACCTTCAGAACCGAACCCGATTTGAATTTACCGCCACTGCGAAAGGGAAAACGCGCGATGGACAGGTAAAGGTTTCCGGTTGGGTTGCGGCGGCGGGTAAAGATTCTGCGACACACATCGTGATGGATGGCCTGGATCTGGTGAGTCTCCAACCCTATATGGTCAAGAAGGGCGAGGCTCGAGTCAGCAATGGAACGTTGGATTTAAATCTCAAATCAGGAGTTCGGAACAACCAATTGGATGGCATCGGTAACATGATCATCAGGGATCTTGAGTTTGCCCCATCGCAGAACTATCTGGCCACCTTCATGGGCCTTCCCCGGAGCGCGGTCATCAGCTTTCTCAAGGACCATGACAACGCGATCAATGTGGACTTTACGCTCAGTGGCGACATCCGCCATCCGAATTTCTCTCTCAATGAGACACTTGCGACACGCGTGGCGACCGGCATGGCTGGACAACTGGGTGTCGGCATTCAGGGATTGGCTGAAGGATTGGGGGCGCTGGGAAGAAAGGGCCTGGAAGGCGCAAGCGGCGCAGCCAACGCCATCGGCTCTGTCTTTAGCGGTTTATTCAGTAGCGGCGAAAACCGCTAGCAGAATGGGATACGACTGTCTCTCGCGGATTTCTCGGAAATCAAGCGTAAGGTGGGAGATGTCGTGTTCAAGTTGAACGGCTCAAGGAGCCTCGCCTGTGATCTTTGGCGAAAAAGGGGATAGTACGTTTCTCGGAACCGTTTCCCTTGAGGCCTTGGGGCTATTTCTCGATCCGATTCGCCGCGAACTCCGTCCTCTGCCGATGGTGCTTGGCCCGCACGAGCTGCGACCTGGTCGCTAATCGCTTCAAAGCTCGCCAAGATTTTAAGAACAGCCCAACCTGATCTCGACTATCTCTTTGTTATCCTGAATCTCGGTTATCCTTGTCAGGACTTCCATTCACTTGAAGAATGGATTATGGGAAGGGCGTCTCATCGCCGTATCTTCTGGGAGGTATTATGAAACTTCCACGGAAACTTTCGTTTTTTGCTGGGCTGCTGTTGCTCTTTTGTTCCGTTCTTCCGAGCGACGCCAGGGGCCAGGAAAAGATCAGACTCGCGCACAGCGCTCTGGAGAGCAGCAACGCCGTATGGTATCTGGCGCAAGAGCGTGGTTTCTATAAGAAAAACGGATTGGACGTCGACTTATTATTCATCCCTAGCACCACCACCAGTGTGTCTAGTCTTTTGGCCGGCGATGTACATATGGCCAACGCATCGGGCGGTGGCGTGGCGAGCGCAGTGGTCGCCGGAGCCGATCTCGTGATGGTCGCATGTTATCTCAATTCGCTGCCGTACGAGCTAGTAGTGAACGAGTCGATCAAATCGGCCGAGGATCTGAAAGGTAAAAGCGTCGGCATAAGCCGGGTCGGCAGCGCGTCGGACGTAGCGGCGCGCGCGCTAATCAGAGGATTGGGGCTGGAACCCGATAAGCAGGTTCTGATCATGCAGGTTGGCGGCCCGACAGAAAGGGCGGCATCATTTCGCACCGGCAGAATCGCCGGCTTTCCGTCGCCTCCAGGGATCATTCACTTGGCCAAAGGGATGCCCTTCAGGATTCTCATTAGCACAGCCGATTTTCAGAAGCGGTTTGATTTTCCCTATATCTGCGCCACGACGACCAGGAGTTATCTTTCGCGCCAGAGGGAGACGGTGAAAAAAGCTGTAATGGCGCATATCGAGGCCACCCATTTTTTCAAGACGCGCAAGGAAGAGAGCAAAAAAATAGTTTCCAAATACAGCCGAATAACCAACGAGGCTTATCTGGAGGACGCCTACACCGCGAGCGCCAAGCTCTATGACGTCGCGCCCCGAGTGACTCGGCCGGGCGTTGAGGTCCAGATCAAGGAAGCAGTCAGCCGTAAGCCCGGCGCACAGCTTCGCTTCGAAGAGATGGTGGATGAAACTATAGTGCGGGAGTTGGAAAAAAGCGGCTTTATCGACAAGGTCTATAAGCAGTAGGGAAGGTCCGAAACCTGTCCTACGGGGGCGCCGATGAATAGCGAAAGCCTGCTGCAGGTTATCAAAAAGAGACGGAGTGTCAGGGTATACAAAGCGGGGAAAGTCAGCGACAAGCAGCTCGAGGCGATTCTCGAGGCGGCGCGCTGGGCCCCGTCGGGCGCCAACACGCAGCCCTGGGAGTTCGTCGTGACCCGCGACCGGGAGAAGATGAAACGCTGCCGTGAAATCTTTTACAACGAATGGCAGCAGCGCAAACGCGAAGACCCGGTCAACTACAGAGGGCTGAGCAAGTACTATGTAGGCGATGCTTCGGTTCTGGTGCTGGTTTGCGCCGACCCGAGGACAATGATGGTCTATCTGACTACGCGCCGGCCCGGAGATCGGGAAAAACTCTTTCAAGCGAGCGTGGCGAGCGCGGTAGAGCAAATGATGCTCGTCGCGGCGAGCCTGGGGCTCGGCACCGTCTGGGTCTCGGTGCGTGAGGAGATCGAACCCGAACTGAGAGAGCTATTTAACGTGCCGCGGCCGATACGGCTGCTTTGGGTCGTGCCGATCGGTCGCGCTCGCTTTTGGCCGGGCGCCAAGCCGCGGAGAAAAATCTCCGAGTTCACGCACTACGAGTCGTATGAGCCCAAGAAGCTGCGCGCCGAATCGTGGATACGAGCGTGGCCGAAAGGGTAAAGCGTGGTTCAAGGTGTGAGTTTCAGTAAGAAAATCAGAGGTAGATCCCTGTGACTTCTGACAGCTCCGCGCGCTGCCGTTGCTTCCATCCGAGTGGGTCATTCGTCGAGTTTAAAAAAGAAGCGATCGAGCAGTCGATTCCTGAGCGTTTCGAACAAATCGCACACGAGTATCCTGCTCGTTTAGCGGTCAAGACGAAACATCAAGCGTTGACTTACGACGAATTGAATAAAGCTTCCAATCGGATAGCGCAGGCGATTCTCGACCAGCGAGGCCCGAAACAGGAACCGGTAGCACTGCTGATGGAACACAGCGCTACGGTTATCGCCGGGATCCTCGGCGCGTTGAAGGCGAGCAAGTTCTATGTGCCGTTGGACCCTTCGCTTCCTCGTGCCAGGATCAAGTCCATCTTGGAAGATTTAGGGTCAGCTTACATTTTGACAAACACTAAGAATCGCTCTCTGGTCAAATCATTGGCGGGGACGGCACTTCAGTTGGTTAACATCGACGAGCTAGACAACCTTCCCGATACAAATCCTTCCATAGGCGTGCGACCGGACTATCTCAGCTGGGTCATTTACACCTCCGATTCAACGGGAAAACCCAAAGGGGTTATTCAAAATCATCGCAACGTCCTCCATTTCATGATGAATTACACGAACGGGCTCCGTATCTGTTCAGACGACCGGTTGACTCTTTTGTACTCATTCAGCGTCAATGGGGGTGCCCACGACATTTTTGCTGCCCTATTGAACGGGGCAGCGCTCTATCCGCTGGATCTCAAAGAGGAGGGTTTTACTGGACTCGGCAATTGGTTGAAGGAAGAGGAGATCACTATTTACCATTCTGTTCCCACCGTCTTTCGGCAGTTTGTCGAGACCCTGACGGGGCAGGAGGAGTTTCAAGATATTCGCGTCGTCCGTTTGGGCGGCGAGCCCATATACAAGAGAGATGTGGACGCGTACAAAAAACATTTCTCAAACAATTGTATCCTCGTCAACAGATTGGGGAGCTCTGAAACTGGAAGTCTGCGCATGTACTTCATAGATAAGGAAACGCAAATCAGCGGCAACGTGGTTCCCGTTGGTTATGCTGTCATGGATAACGAGATCCTCCTGCTCGATGATGCAGGAAAGCAGGTTGCCGGCGACGAAGGCGAGATCGCAGTCAAGACGCGCTACGTTTCTCCGGGATATTGGGGTAGATCCGACCTCACCGAAGCTGCATTTCTACCTGATCCAGCGGGTGGAGTGGAACGGATATATCGCACTGGAGATTTGGGACGAATGTTGCCGGACGGGTGCTTGTTGCACCTGGGGCGCAAAGACTTTTTTGTAAAAATCAGAGGATACCGGATCGACATCGATGAGATCGAGATGTCCCTTCTCGAGTGCCCGGGCATAAAGGAAGCTGTCGTAGTCGCGCAGAACAATAACTCCGGTAATGAGCGACTGGTGGCGTACTTGGTCCCTGGCGTACGGCCTGGACCCAGCGCTGGCGAGTTGAGGACTTTCCTGAAGGAGAAGCTGCCCGAGTATATGGTTCCTTCGGCCTTTGTCACGCTCGATGCGCTTCCGCTAACCGACACGCGTAAAGTAGACCGAAAGGCGCTGACGGATCCAAGCACTTCCAGACCGCAGATGACAACGCCTTACGTCCCGCCCGAAACGCCGATAGAGGCAAAGCTCGCAAGAATCTGGGCTGATGTTCTCTCAGTGGATGAGGTAGGAATTCACGACGATTTTTTCGCCCTGGGGGGCCACTCGCTCGCGGCTTCATGAGTGATTTCTCGGGTCATCGCCGGGTTTCAATTGCAACTTCCCATTCAAACGCTTTTCGATTCACCTACGGTCGCTGCCATGTCAGCTGTTATCGCGAGCCATGAGAAGCAAAAGGCCAGCGAGGAAGATCTGAGGCGGTTGCTCAGCGACCTAGACTGCCTATTGGAGCAGGAAACCCAAGAATTGGCCAAGCCATTGCGCCCAAAGAAGATGTGATAGCGCCTATGAAGGGCGCGAGATAGTCGTAAGGAAGTTAGCGAAAGCTGGCCGTTTCTAAGCAGCGAGCCAAGATACGTATAGGACCGCAACTGAAGATC
>DASQUN010000367.1:0-3647 GCA_035641275.1 Candidatus Udaeobacter sp.
CCGAAACTTTTGTGATGCTATGCGACACATGAGCCAATTGACAAGAGCGAGGGGTGAGTGGTAGCCGAAAGAAGGCATGGAATTCTGGATTACGCAGTCTTTCAACGGCATTTCATATGGGGCACTCCTCTTTCTTCTTGCCGGAGGGCTCTCGCTCATCTTCGGGATGATGCGGATCGTCAACATGACGCATGGCTCCTACTATTTGCTGGGCGGATACGTCGGGCTTACGGTGATCTGGCAAACCAAAAGTTTTCTCCTCGCGATCCTCGTCGGTGCGCTCGCCATCGCTGTTGTGGGAATCGGCGAGTGGAACGCTTTTCTCAAACGGCTCAGCGGTCAGGAGCTCGGCCAGGTGCTCACCACCATGGGTTTCGCCCTGATCTTCCAGGATCTCGCACTGATCATCTGGGGCGGTGATCCCCACACGATCTCAGTCCCCGCGGCGCTTTCCGGCGCGTTTCAAATCGGCGAGCTTTACTTTCCGATCTATCGACTCTTTATCATAACGGTAGCGGCGGTCGTCGCGTTGATTCTCTGGCTGGTTCTGGAGCAAACGCGGGTTGGAGCGATGATCCGAGCAACGGTGGATGACCCCGAGATGGCGCGTGGTGTAGGAATCAACGTGCACGCGATTTCGATGGCCGTGTTTGCCCTCGGCGCATTCCTGGCAGCCGTGGCGGGAGTGGTTGCCGGAGGATTCGTGGGCGTCTATCCAGGCGCTGATTTTGAAATTCTCCCTTACGCTTTTGTCGTGGTCATCGTTGGCGGGATGGGAAGCCTCAAGGGCGCAGTGATCGGAAGCCTGTTGGTCGGCCTTCTCGACAACTTCGGCAAGGCGCTTTTCCCGGAACTCTCCTACTTCACATTGTTTGCCCCGATGGCTGCAATCCTGGCGGTGCGGCCCACGGGCCTTTACGGTCGCGGATAATGAACCATGGCTCTGTTAGTGAGACAGCGAGCCACGGCAGCCCTGATTGTTCTCATTCTCCTCGCCATCGCGCCGCCGTTTCTCTCCTCGTTTCTGCTCACGCTGCTGACCCAGGCTCTGATCTATGCGATTCTCGCCATGAGCCTGGACATCATTCTCGGTTACGCTGGTCTCGCTTCGCTCGGACATGCCGCTTACTTTGGCCTCGGTGCTTACAGCGTGGGCATCCTGGCGACGAGATACGGAGCGGCATTCGGGATCACGCTGCCGGTCGGTTTGTTGCTCGCATTGGCGGTCGCCGCGATCTTCGGTCTGGTCGCGTTGCGCGCGACCGGGGTCTATTTCCTCATGATTACTCTCGCGCTCGGCATGACCGTCTGGGGACTTGCTCACCGATGGGTGACGATGACCCAAGGGGACAACGGAATTTCGGCTATTGCCCGCCCGGACCTTGGTCTTCCGTGGTCGCTCGCTTTCTCGATACCCTTTTACTATTTTGCGCTCGTTGGTTTTCTGATCGCCTTCTGGATTCTGCGCATGATCGTGCGCTCTCCTTTCGGACAGACGCTCGTGGGGATCAGGGAGAGCGAATCGCGCATGCGGACGCTCGGCTATCACGTTTGGCTGCACAAATACATCGCGTTTGTGATCGCGGGAGGGTTTGGCGGATTCGCCGGCGTGTTGTGGGCTTACTATAACGGCTTCGTCAGCCCGGTGGATCTTCAACTGGCGACTTCAGTAGAGGTTCTCCTGATGGTTGCGTTGGGCGGTCGTGGGACACTGATTGGCCCTACCTTGGGCGCGGCCCTCATTGTTTTCTTAAAAAATCTTGTGTCCGTGTACACGCATCGCTGGCTCTTGATTCTTGGCGTGGTTTATATCGGCACGATCGTTTACGCGCCCGAAGGGCTGGTGGGAGCCTTTAGGCAGTGGTTCCGGAGAACAAAATCCAGCCCGCTACGCTTTGAAGACGAATTGGAGACGAAAGGAGGGCAAGCATGAGCAAGAAATCAATCGTCGCGCTTTTCGCCGTCGTCGTTCTGACAGCCGGATCAACCTCAGGATGGGCGCAGAAGGGGCCCATCAAAGTGGGCTTTCTCACGCAGATGACAGGTGGCGGCGCGGCAGTCGGCAAGGACATGTCGAACGGTTTTATGATGAGCCTCGAGGAGATCAGTAACCAAATCGCCGGCCGCAAGGTCGAGGTGATCATCGAGGATACCCAGGGAGACCCAGCGCAAGCGCTGACAAAGCTTCGGAAACTGGTGGAAAGCGATAGGGTGCACGCCGTGGCCGGCATCTTTCTCGCGAGCGAGGGCTACGCGCTGGCGACGAGGGTCGATGAATACAGGATACCGACCGTTTGGGCCGTGGTGTCCGCTGATGACCTTACCCAGCGCAAGCCCACGAAATGGGCTGTCCGCACTGGTTGGACCTCAAGCCAGCCCAACCACCCATTCGGCGAATATGTCGCGCAGACGCTTGCCTATAAGAAAGTAGTAACGATTGCGATGGACTATGCGTTTGGATGGGAACAAGTGGGCGGGTTCCAGAAAACTTTCGAGGAGGCCGGCGGCCAAATCGTTCAGAAACTCTGGCCGCCTCTCGGCACGACAGACTTTGGTCCCTTCCTGGCCCAGATCAAACGGGACGCCAACGCGGTCTTCGCCGTAATGGTCGCGGCGTCAGCACTCAGGTTTCCCAAGCAGTACCAGGATGCCGGGTTGAAGGCTAGGTTGCCCCTGATCGGAGGCGGAACGACTTTTGACGAATTCGTTCTCCCCTCGCTCGGCGATGAGGCAATCGGTGCGGTCTCTCCGCTGATCTACAGCGCCGCGATTGACACTCCGGTGAATCAACGCTTTGTCAAAGAGTTCCGGACAAAGTACGGAAAGGTTCCTGGCTATTATGCCGAGGCGAGCTACGCCGCCGGGCGCTGGATTGCCGAAGCGGCCAAGGCGGTCGGGGGCAACGTCGACGACAAGGAGAAGTTCCTGGCGGCGCTCAAGAAAGTGGAGCTACCCGACGCGCCGCGAGGACCCATCAAGCTCGACGCTCGCAACAATCCGGTTCAGAATATCTACATCCGGAAAGTCGAGAAGAAGGAAGGCCAGCTCTGGAACACGGTGATTCACACGTTCCCTGCGGTCTCTCAATTTTGGAAATACAAGCCGGAAGAATTCTTGAAACAACCTGTCTATGATCGGAACTATCCGGCGTGCAAGTATTGTTAAAGAACGCTGTCATTTCACCCATGACACGTCGGATATACATTCTGTGAACACGGCGAAATCTCCCCTTGCCCCTCCCTTCGACTGGGCTCAGGGCATGCTTTTTCAAAAAGGGGAATTTTTAGAGGAGGCGCCGCGAGCCGAAGGAAAGATGGATAAGGTTCAATCGGATTAGAAAGAGGGCAAGGTAAGCATAAACTACTATGACTGAGCCGGCCCCTTTTGCTCTGCGGCTTTCGAACATTTCGAAGGCGTTCGACGGCCTTCGTGCGGTGGACGATGTGAGCCTTACAGTTGCAGCCGGGGAGCGCCGAGCGCTCATCGGGCCAAACGGCGCCGGAAAGACAACCCTCTTCAGTTTGATCAGCGGAGAGACCAAACCGACCAAAGGTCAAATCTTCCTCTTCGGTCACGACATCACGCGTTTACCGCCTCATCGCCGCGCCGCGCTCGGGTTTGCCAGGACCTACCAGATCACGAATCTC
>DASQUN010000368.1:0-2877 GCA_035641275.1 Candidatus Udaeobacter sp.
AGACGCGAAGAGAAACAAGCGTTTGACAGCTAATTAAGCGATACATAAATTGATCGCGCAGTGGGAGGAGGATGATCATGAACGTTCTTATTACCGGTGCAGGGCTGATTGGAACTCATCTGGCAAGAAGAATTGTTGATGCCGGAGATGGAGCCGTGCTCTACGATCTCGTCCCCAACCGCGACCACATTGGCAACGTGGTTGGAGCGGATAAGGCTGGTGTCGTCGTGGCAGATATCCGCGATCTGCCCGCGCTCATCGAGGCGCTGAGGAAATTCGACGTCGACACCCTAGTCCATACCGCCGGTCTGATCGGCAAACGCGTCGCCGAAAATACGTACACCGGCTCCACCAATAATATCGTGGGGACGATCAATGTCTTAGAAGCCGCTCGGCTCATGGGGTTGCGCAGAGTGGTTTATGTCAGCACCTTCGGCGTTTACGACCGCTCGAAGATAAAAGAGCCCCTGATTCGTGAAGACGCCGCAACCGGCGGACATAATCTCTATACCGTCACCAAGCTCTGCTCCGAGCACTTGGTGGATGGTTATGCCAGTCATCACAAGCTCGACACCGTCATTGTCCGGCCCGGAGGCGTGTTCGGGCGCGGCCAATACGTCGGCGGGTCTACGGTCGGAAGAGTGATGCGCGATCTCGCGATGAGCATAATTAAGAATGAACCGATCACTATCGACGCCACCGTTTACGCTCCCAACGAATACGTCTACGCCAAAGACGTCGCCCTGGCACTGCATCTTGCGTGCAAGGCATCGAATCTCAAACAGCGAATCTATAACGCCGGCACCGGGATCGTCACGGGCCCTGAACAGCTCGCTCAAATTGTCAGCGAGTTAGCGCCGAACTCCGACGTGAAAGTCGTTGGCTCGAGCGGCGCCGATGGCAAAGCGGCGCCCCTCGATCTCAGTGTGTCGAAAGCGGAACTGGGCTACACGCCTCATTTTCCGCTCAAAGAAGCGCTCGGGGATTACATGGAAGAACTCTGGAAACAAGCAAAAACCTAGCATGCCCTGTCCGACCGAGAATCTAGAGCCTAATCCGCCAACCGAAACCGAATCAGATAATACAACGCGGCGAAGCCATCCTTCCAGGTGATCTTTTTACCCTCCGCATAGGTTCGGCCGTGATACGAGATGGGAACTTCGTAGAAACGGCACTGTTTCTTGGCGAGTTTGACCGTGATTTCCGGCTCGAAACCGAATCGCTTGGATTTGAGCTCGACATCTTTGAGCACCGCCGCTCGAAACACCTTGTAACCTACTTCCATATCGGAGAGGTTGAGATTAGTCAGCATGTTGGAGATCAGCGTCAGGGCCAGATTGCCCATGTAATGCCAGAAGAAAAGCACGCGATGGGCGCCGCCGCCATAAAACCGCGTTCCGTACACGACATCTGCGAGACCCGCATGGATGGGTTCCAGGAGGTGTGGATAGTCTTTCGGATCGTACTCCAGGTCCGCATCCTGAACGATCACTACATCGCCGGTCACGTGAGCAAAAGCTGCCTTCAGCGCCGCTCCCTTCCCTTGGTTGTACGGTTGAAAAAAAACTTTAATTTGATTTAGCCGATCGTTGGCCCGATCGTTCCCTTCCTGCAACCGGGAAAGAATTTGGCGGCTTTGGTCTTGGGAACCGTCGTCGACGAGAATTATTTCCTTGGGAATTTGCACCGCCTGCACCCGGCGCACGACTTCTTCCAGTGTGCGCTCCTCGTTATAGACGGGCATCACTACGGAGAGCTTCACTGCTCGAATTCGCGTTTCTTGAGTTCGCGCACGAAGGCAGAAAGTTTGGGATCGGCGTTCACGGCTTCGTTGATCTTGGCTTGGAAATCGGCGGCCGCTCGTTCCAGCGGCCCCGTATCAACCCGCAGTCCGATCCACTGATTGAGACGCAGAAGTAGAGCCAAAGTACCGCGCGGATTCGGCGTGACGTTCAGATAATGGGGTAATGCAGCCCAGAAGCTGACGTGGGAAGCCCCGCTCCTACGGCAAGCGTCACCCAGTACACCGATGATCCCGGTCGGCCCCTGATACCGTGACGGCACCAGATCCAAGTCCTCCATCAACTTTGGATCTGTTGAGAAGCCGCTTAACGGCACGGGTCGGGTGTAAAGCACTTCGTCAAGATAGGCGCCCAAGGTCACGATCGTGTGGATCCCGCACTCCCGAGCGAACCGAAGCAGGGTTTCCGTAAAGGTCCGCCAACGGAGCTGGGGCTCGGCCCCGATGCCCAGCACAAAATCCCGCTCCACGCCAATGCCCGAGCCGTAATAGAAATCATACGACGGCCAATGGATTTCGCGGATTTTGCTTTCTGACAATCTCACGATCGGGCGCTGGACCGAAAAGTCGTAAAAATCCTCTGAGTCAATGCTAGCAAACTTTTGGCCGAGCAACTGATCGGAAACGTACCTGACAGCGGTGGTGGCCGCCGCGCCGGCATCGCTCCAACCGGCAAACGAGAGAAGCAGAATCGGGTTTCGTAGAGGGGGCCGACTCTCAAACGCAAGAGGATCGTTAGCCATGGCTATAATTTATCACAACTTCGCCCAATCCCTCCAGTCCTTTTTGATGACCACCGGACGGGGTGGGCTAACTGGCAACAGGGCTCAAGGAAAGCATTTCCGTCTATGACTTCCGAGTCTCGTTTGCTATATTGATTTTGCCTTATGATCGTAACGCGTGAACATCTACTGCCGATTTTTCAACAGAACGAGATCCTGTTCGGTCACGACAGCACGCCCGGTCTCATCGCGCTGGAAGTTGCTGGGACCCAGGTCAAGCTGTTTCGTCGTGTTGAGGGTAAGACCGAAAGCGAAATCCTGCCCTTCCGTCCTTTTATGCTCTTGCAAGGCGAC
>DASQUN010000369.1:0-3936 GCA_035641275.1 Candidatus Udaeobacter sp.
GGAGGAAACCTTATTAGACGTACGAGTAGCCGAAGCGTCAAACCTCTACAAGTTTTATCTGAACCAGGAAAAGAAAATCCTAGGCACGACCGCCGTGGCGGTTTTCCTGACGGTTTGGGAGCTGATCGGCAATACTTTTCAGCTCATCAATCCGATGTTTATGAGCGCCCCCTCGCTGGTTTTCAAGGCCGCCGTCCAGCTGTTTGTCTCCGGGGAAATTTGGAACGATCTCAGAGTGAGCGGCATCGAATTCTTTTGGGGCTACATCCTCTCAGTGATCGTCGCCATTCCCTTCGGCATTATGGTGGGGTGGTACAAGCGGGCGAGTTACGTGTTCGATCCGTTTATCAATGCCATGAATGCGACTCCGCGCGTGGCTCTTCTACCCCTGGTCATTATCTGGCTCGGCATTGGCATTCTCTCCAAAGTCGGTATCATTTTTTTGGGCGCCGTCTTTCCGATCTTGATCAATACCCGGGACGGCGTTAAGACCACGCCCTACAACCTCTTGACGGCCGCGCGCAGCTTTGGCGCTTCCGAGTGGCAAATCTTCAGGAGTGTCGTGCTCCCTTCCACCGTGCCGTTCATTCTGACCGGCCTGAGGCTCGGCGTTGGTCGTGCCCTCATCGGCGTCATGGTAGGCGAACTCTACGCGGCAACGGCCGGCATCGGGTTCATGATCACGGTAGCGGGTGCAACGTTCCAAACCGACAAGGTCTTTGTCGGCGTGCTCATCTTCGCCCTTACCGGCATGATCGCAATGGAGTTGCTGACCAAGCTCGAAGCGCGCTTCGACAAGTGGCGTCCGAAGGTCGGAGCTGCTCAGTAAGTCGCTACGATCAACCAGTACAAAAAGGTGGCTTCCGGAAACTGGAAGCCACCTTTTTTTTGGTCCTGGAAAGCCGTCGCATAAGACGGCTCCAGCGCTTGTTTAAGAACCCTAACTTTTTCTTGTTTGCTTTCCCTAGGTCAGTCTTATACGATCCGCGCCACTTCTCAATTTTCTCAGTTGTGTCTTAACCGCAAGGGTAAGAGGAATGAAAGGATTCGGGGGCCCACTATTATTTGCTCTGTTCCTACTGCTCATATCCATCCGCCAGCTCATTTCCCTCTATGTGGACTGGCTGTGGTTTAGCGAAGTCGGATACACCCAAGTCTTTACGGTCAGCCTTTTCTATAAATTCAGCTTTGGTTTATTCGGCGGCGGACTGTTTTTTGCGCTGATTTATATAAACCTGAAATTCGCCGCCAAGGCCCTAAGCGGTAGTCACTTTGTACGCGATAACGTCGTCGAACTACCGAATCCCGAGCTGTTCGATCCGCTGCTTCAGCGTCTGCTTCTTCCTGGAGCTTTGTTGCTTGGAATGTTTGCGGCACCGGCGGCGGCGAACAGCTGGCAATCCTTTCTTCTGTTCCTGAATCCTGTCTCCTTCGGTCTTCAAGACCCGTTGTACAATCGCGATATCAGCTTTTTTGTCTTTGAGCTTCCCGCCTATCGGACGCTGTACTACTGGTTGATGACCGGTCTGGGACTGACTCTCTTGGCAACCGCCTTTGTCTACCTGCTTTATCGGGGCATCCAGTACGGGCCTCGAGGTCTCTTTCTTTCGCAGCGCGCTAAAACACACTTGCTAATCCTGATTGCTTTGTTGCTGGCGGTCCAAGCCGGAGGCTATGTTCTGGATTCGTTTGACCTGGTGTACTCCACCCGCGGCGCAGCCTTTGGCGCTAGCTATGCAGACGTCTATGCCGTTTTGCCCGCCTTGCGCATTCTAACTGTCCTTGCCCTGATCGCCGGCGTCCTATCCGCCGTACAGATTCACCGGCCAGGATTCATTTTGCTTTTCGCCGGCCTCGGCACCTTGTTAGTCGTGCATATCGTCGGGCTGAATTTGTATCCATCTCTGATCCAACGGTTTCGTGTCGTTCCCAATGAGGTTGACGCCGAAAAACCGTTCATTGAGCGCAATATCAAGTTTACTCGCCTCGCCTACGGCTTGGATAAGATCGAGAGCAATGACTTTCCGGCCGAAGAGCAACTCGACGCCGCGGACCTAAAACGCAATGACGCGACCATCAAGAACATCCGACTGTGGGAACACGGCCCGCTGCTGGCCACTTACGCGCAACTTCAAGAAATCCGCACTTATTACAAATTCGTCGACGTGGATAACGACCGGTATAGAATTGACGACACTTACCGTCAGATCATGCTGTCCGCCCGGGAAATCTCCCACCATCACCTTCCGAGCCGGATTTGGATCAATGAGCATCTCACCTACACCCATGGTTACGGCGTTGTCTTCGGCCCGGTCAATCAGGTGACTCCGGAGGGGCTGCCGGAATTCTTTATCAAGGACATCCCGCCGGTCTCTAGTGACTCGATTAAAGTGACCCGTCCGGAAATCTACTTTGGCGAACTCGCTAACGACTATGTCTTCGTCAAGACGACTGCCCGGGAGTTGGACTATCCTTCCGGCGACCAGAACATCTACACGACCTATGAAGGCCGGGGAGGCGTTCCGATCGCCTCCTTCTGGCGCAAGCTCCTCTTCTCGGCACACTATGCGACTCTGAAAATCGCGTTGTCACGCGACATCACTCATGAAAGCCGCATTCTGTACCACCGGCAGATTCAGGAACGGGTAAAGAAGATTGCGCCGTTTATTCACTTTGACCGCGACCCTTATCTGGTCATCGCTCAGGATGGCCGGCTCTTCTGGATCATCGATGCGTATACCATGTCGGACCGTTTCCCGTATTCGGAACCGATGCGCCGGCAGCGAATGAACTATATCCGCAACTCCGTTAAATGCGTCGTGGACGCCTACAATGGAGCCGTGGACTTCTACCTGACCGACCCCAACGATCCGTTTATCCTGGCGTACGGAAGGATCTTCCCGGAGCTATTCAAGCCTCTCGAGAAGATGCCCGAGGATCTCCGCGCGCACATTCGCTACCCCCAGGACTTTTTCGCGATTCAGGCTCAGATGTACGCTACCTATCACATGCAGGACCCGCAGGTCTTCTATAATAAGGAAGACGTCCTAAGTATCCCGCGCCGAACTGTCGGCGGCACGGAACGAGAGATGGAGCCCTATTACACCATCATGCGATTGCCGGGCGAGACTAAAGAAGAGTTCGTTCTGCTTTTGCCCTTCACACCTAACAATAGAGACAATATGCGGGCTTGGCTCGCCGCGCGCAGCGACCCGCCCCATTACGGGAAACTGATCGCACTGGATTTCCCGAAAGCGAAATTGGTCTACGGTCCCAGGCAGATCGATGCCCGTATCGAACAGGATGCCTTCATCTCGCAACAGTTGAGTCTATGGGGACAGCGTGGATCGCAGGTTATTCGCGGTAGCCTGCTCGCCATTCCGATTGAGAAGTCGCTGCTCTACGTTCAGCCGCTTTACCTGGCAGCGGAGAAAGGCTCGCTGCCCGAACTCAAGCGCGTGCTTGTCGCCTTTGGCAATCAGATCGCGATGGAGGAGACCCTGGAACAATCATTACAAAGAATCTTTGGCGGCAGACCGGCAAAGGAGCCGACTCAAGTGGCGACGGTTCCCGAGACAGAGAAAGCCGATAGAAATTTGGTCCGGCAGGCGCTGGAGCACTTTCAGCGCTCGCAGGACTTACTGCGCCAAGGCAATTGGGCCGGTTACGGTGAGGAGCTAAAAAAGCTCGAAGCCCTGCTGCAAGAAATGCAAAAGAATCGCTGATGGGTTCGAGTGTCTAGTTTGCACACGCACATCGCTTGCAGGCGTTAGGCGGTTGGTCCTTCGAGGGGCGGTTAACGGCCGCTCGTGAGCCGATACTCTCCTGAATTCAGGACAAGGCGCCATCTTAGGGCGTTCAGCCTATTCTCGTCAGAGGTATCTGGCGCCACATCTTGGACATGCCATCAGACAACCATGGCGCTCCCGGACATGT
>DASQUN010000370.1:0-3454 GCA_035641275.1 Candidatus Udaeobacter sp.
GCATCGACTCGAGCAGGTAGGTGACTGTCGTTTTGCCATTCGTCCCCGTTACGCCGACGAGCTTGAGCTGACGGCTGGGCCATCCGAAAAACTGCGCCGACCACAATCCCATAGTCCGCCGGACGTCTCGTACTCTGATTGTCGTCGTTCCCGGTGGAGTCGCTTTTTCCCGCGCCACCACAACGGCGGCGGCACCGCGCTCGAGGGCTTGGCGAATGAAATCATGTCCGTCGACTCTCTCACCAGGAATCGCAAAGAAGATCTGACCCGGGGTTATCTTTCGCGAGTCGTAGGCGAGTCCACTGACGTCTTGATTCAGGTTCCCTTCAGCCTCTTCCACTCCCCCAAGCGTCAAAAACTCCTTGAGGCGCATGGGCATCAACCCTGAAGGTTAAGAACCAAGACTTCGTCTTCGTTCCAGCGAACCCCGGCTGTCGGCGACTGTTTAATCACGTAACCGTACCCTTGCATTTTGACCTTGACCTTCATCGAACGTGCCTTTTCAACCGCCTCGCGCAAACTGAGCCCGACAAAATCAGGCGCTGCGGTTGGACTACCGTCCATGGCCGTTTCGGTTTCTTTTTTTGGCGGACGCCGCACGGGCAGTTCCGCTTGGCCGAGCGGAGCCGGAACGAGATGGGGCTTCTGCGGGGCGACGGCTAGATGTCGGAGCGCGCCGCGAACGATATTGCGGAACGCCGGAGCGGCAACCACGCCGCCATAAACATTCACCTCCGGTTCATCGACCAGTACCAACGCGACCAACCGGGGGTCGTCTGCGGGAACGAAGCCAACGAACGAAGCCACCCGTTTTCCGGCCGAGTAACCACCGTGCGTGAGATCCGCCTTTTGCGCGGTTCCGGTCTTACCGGCAACTTCGAATCCCTCCACGCTCGCCATCATGCCCGTGCCTCCTTCATTCGTCACCCCTTGCAGCATCGACGCCAGCAATCGAGAGGTCTTGTCTGAAATGACGCGCCGCACGACGTGCGGTTGGTTCTCGACGAGGACTTCTCCTTTCGGGCTCACGACGCGGCGAACCACGTAAGGACGCATGAGGAAACCCCCGTTGGCGACGGCTGCATAAGCCATCACCATTTGCAGCGGCGTTGTTGAAATGCCTTGGCCGAAAGCGTGGGTCGCCAGATCGATCCCCGACCAGGACTCCGCCCGCCGCAGTAAGCCGGAAATTTCTCCCGGCATGTCCACCCCGGTGGCTGCGCCGAAGCCGAACTTTTCAATATATTTGTAATAGCGCTCTTTTTTTACTTTCTCCGCCACCTTGGTGAATCCGATATTGCTCGATACCTGGAGAATCTTATAGAACGGCAACCATCCGTGCGGGTGTGTGTCGTGGATGATTTTTCCGGCGTAAGAGTATTTCCCCATTTCACAATAGAAGAGATCCTCTTTACCGACAACCTCCTCTTCCAAAGCCGCCGCTGCAAGAATCGTCTTAAACGTGGAGCCCGGCTCGAAACTGTCAACGATCGCCCGATTGCGTCTCTGTTGCGGCGATTGTTTGGAGAAATTGTTCGGGTTAAAGGATGGATAATTGGCCAAGGCGAGCACCTCACCGGTGAACGGTTCCACCACAATAGCGACCCCAGCCTTGGCGCGGTATTTTGTGACGGTTGCCTCCAGCTCCTTCTCGGCCAGATGTTGGACGGAAGTATCCAGAGTTAAGTGGATGTCGCCGCCAGGCGGGATTTGGAGTCCTTCAATGCCTTGAACCAGAACTCGCCGCCCTAAGGCATCGCGCTCGGCAACGGAGGAGCCGGTCTCGCCGCGAATGTGGTCGTTGTACTGCAGCTCCAATCCCTCGAGGCCTTCGGAGTCACGACCGACAAATCCAATGACTTGCCCGGCGAGCTGCCCTTGGGGATAGTATCGGCTAGGCTCGTAAAACATACCGACGCCGTCTGCGTTGAGCGCATGAATCCGTTCAGCTTCGGGCGCGCCGATTTGCCGCTTGACCCAGACGAAAGGCTTATCCGACGTGATTTTTTGCTTTACGTCGGCAGGATTGAGATTCAGGATCTTGGCCAGACTCCGGCTCACCGCTTGCGGATCTTGAATGCGATGGGGTCGGACATAGACCGATTGCGATTCCAAACTGAGCGCCAAGGCGTCGCCGGCGCGATCGAATACGGCTCCTCGCTTCGGCAGAACGATCCACTCCTTAAGGTGTTGTCTTTGTCCGAGCCGCTTAAGCGTTTCTCCTTGCAGCACCTGAAGCTGGAACGCACGGCCGCCGAGCACCAGAAGCAAAAGCACGAACAGGATCCTGGCCAGTTCCAGGCGTAATTGAGCCCTTTGAAGCGGACGTGCTCGTCTCATGGCAAGATGACGACCTGACCTTTTTCCGGTGGAGCCAATCCCAATCTTTTGCGTGCCATCGCCTCCAACCGATCCGGTGAAGTGAGTGAAGCTAATTCAACTTTCAATTCGCGATTCTCCTGCTCTAATTGATTCTGCAATTTGCTCGTGGTGGAGAGCACGTATCCCATGTGGACCACTTGCAATCTTAACCATACGTGCAGCAAGATGACTCCCACCAAGCACAGCGCCGAAACCGCAAAGGCCAGAACGTATTGCCGTCGCTGTCGCCAGCTCGCTCTTTGCGCTCGTTCAGTCTTTCCGGCGCTAATCCCTCGCGCACGCGAGCTCGCCGCGGTGGCCACAGTCAATCCTCTAGATCCGCTCCACGGCCCGCAACTTCGCGGAACGGGCGCGCGGATTCCTCTCAATTTCGTTGGGCGACGGGCCCATCGGTCGTTTCGTAAGCAGTTTCGCTTTACGGGTCCAACCGCACCGACAGGTCGGAGCCTTGGGTGGACAGAGACAATCGCGACTCCATTTACGAAAGGCGGTTTTAACCAACCGATCCTCGAGGGAATGAAATGAAATAATAACCATCCGGCCTTTGGGTGCTAGCAGCTGGTAGCCGTCTTCCAAGAATCGCTCCAAATGCTGCAATTCATCATTAACCGCGATCCTCAACGCTTGAAACGTTTGCGTCGCGGGATGGCGGCCGCCCCTGCGGCTTCCTTTGATGCGCCCGATCAGCCGCGCAAGTTGCTCTGTGGTCTCCAGCGGCTTCGTCTTGCGTTCAGATTCGAGGGCCAGAGCAATACGCCGAGCCTGGCGCTCTTCTCCATAGTCTCTGAGAATTCTTTCCAATTCTGCAACCGAACATGAATTGACGATTCGAGCGGCATCCAAGGATTGACGGCGATCCATTCGCATATCGAGCCGCGCATTCGCGAGAAAGCTGAACCCCCGCTCTTTGGATTCCAGTTGATGAGATGAGACCCCAAGATCCAACACAACGCCGTCCACCAGGCCCCATCCTATTTCCTTCAGAATCTCGGTCGCTGCTGAAAAATTCCCCTGCCGCAGGATCACGCGATCGCCGAACACGTGCAATCGCTCCCCCGCAGCCACCACCGCT
>DASQUN010000371.1:0-8974 GCA_035641275.1 Candidatus Udaeobacter sp.
GATCGACTTGGCAAGCAGAATTTTGAGACTTGGATAAAGCCAATTCGTTTTGATTCCCGCACGAAAAATGAAATTCACCTGGATGTGCCCAATAAGTTTTTTCGTGACTGGCTGACTGAACACTTCCTTAACCAAATTGAAGACGTGCTAAGCTCGATCGCCCATCAGCCCTTAAAAGTTTTTCTTAATGTTAGTCAGCATCCGCAGATTAAAAAGGCGGGTGAAAGAACAGAACGGAAAGAAGAAAGAGAAAAACCCCACCGGTTAAACAACCTCATTCCCAAGTATACTTTTGAGAACTTCGTCATCGGCGCCAGCAATCAGTTTGCCCACGCCGCGTCAGTGGCGGTCGCCAATCAACCAGGCGAGCATTACAATCCTCTATTTATCTATGGTGGCGTCGGCCTCGGCAAGACTCATTTAGTTAATGCGATTGGCCACAAGGCAGCCGCAAAACGTCCTGGGTTCAAGGTCCTTTATCTGAGTTCCGAGTCTTTCATGAATGAGCTCATCGGTTCGCTCAGACGAGACAAGATGGATGAGTTTAAGACAAAATTCAGGAATATAGACATTCTGATTCTTGACGATGTGCAATTCATCGCCGGCAAAGAGCGAACCCAAGAGGAATTTTTTCACACCTTCAATTCGCTTTACGAGTCTCACAAACAGATCGTTATAACATCTGATAGATTTCCCAAGGAAATCCCGGGACTCGAAGATCGTCTGCGCAATCGATTCGAATGGGGATTGATCGCCGATATTCAACCACCCGACATGGAAACTCGTGTTGCGATCCTTCAAAAGAAAGCCGAAGCCGAGGGTGTACCACTGCCGCACGACGTGGCAATTTTCGTCGCTACAAACATCGTTTCAAACGTGAGGGAACTCGAAGGCTCTCTCACCCGGTTGGGCGCCTTCGCGTCCTTAACAAAGACGCAGATCACGGTCGAACTGACTAAAGAAGTATTGCGCAACACACTTAAGGGAACTCAACGGGACATAACGGTCGAAAGCATTCAAAAAACCATCTGCGACTTCTACAACGTCAAGCTGGGCGATCTAAAAGCAAAGCGAAGAACGAAGAATATTGCCATTCCGCGACAGGTGGCTATGTACCTTTGTCGAAAATATACCGAAAACTCTTTCCCGATGATCGGCGACAAATTCGGCGGACGCGACCACTCAACTGTCATTCACGCTTCCAAGTCGATCGAAAAAAAGATTAAAGACGATCCCTACATGCAGACTACGATTGAGAAACTTGAAAGGAATCTAAACGTCAAAAAATAGCTGTGGATATTCTGTGCTTATCTAGAGTTTTGATTGTGGACGAATGTGGACTAATTTGATCGAGTCGTTGGATTGGTTGCAAGTGGGGGAAACGCGATCCAACTAAGTCACAGCTTAATTTACTGGATTTTCTAATTATTTTCGTTTTTCTGTTCTATCCACAGCCCCTACTATTCCTTCTTAATTACTTATATAGTTAAGAATTAGAAGTTATCGGGAGGCAGTATGGAGATTAAAGCTAAGCGGGGAGATCTTCTCGCGATGCTTTATTGGACGCAGAGCATCGTCGAACGACGAAATACCATGCCAATTTTGGCGAATGTGCTTGTTGAGTCTCAAAAAAGTTACATTCGAGTCACGGCTACTGATTTGGAAGTTGGCGTCAGGGGAAACGTCGATGGCGAAGTCATAAAAGAAGGAACAGTTGCCGTCAACGCGAAAAAACTCTATGAGATCATTAGGGAAGTGCCGAATGAACAGGTTCAGCTGAAAAGACTCGAAAATGACTGGGTGGAAATTAGAAGCGGCAAATCGGTCTTCAAGATCGTGGGAATGGACGCGCGTGAGTTTCCGCAATTTCCCAAAATCGATAACAAAGACTTATCGACCACGCCGGCTTCAACGATTCGAGAGATGATCGAGAGAACCATTTTTTCCGTCTCGACAGACGAAACGCGTTATAGCTTGAACGGCGTGTTTGTTGAAGAGAGCGAGGGGAACAAGATCAGGATGGTGTCTACCGACGGTCATCGACTTGCGTTTGACGAAAAGGTGTTGGGATCGTTGGGATTAACGAAGGGAGTCATTCTTCCCCGTAAGGGTCTATCAGAGCTCAAAAAATTATTGGACAGCGGTGAGGACGGTGTGGTTTCTATCGGTTTCAAGGAAAATATGGGACTGGTAACGAAAGAAAAGATTGAATTATTCATGAGACTTATCGATGGAGATTTCCCCGATTACACAAAAGTCATCCCTAAGGGAAATCCAAATATTGCCAAGATTGACCACGAAGAACTGTTACAGGCATTGAGACGGGTATCGATTCTATCAAGCGAGAGATACAAGGGCATAAAGATGGATTTTGGCGATGGCAAGGTGTCAATCTCGGCTAATAACCCAGATCTGGGCGAAGCGGTAGAAGAGATTGAGACCGAATATAAAGGCAAGCCGCTTTCTATCGGCTTTAATGCGCGCTATTTGCTTGATGTTCTTGGGGTACTGGATAGCGAAGGCGAAATTGATATCGAATTGAAGGATGAATTAAGCCCGAGCGTTATTCGAAAGCCCGGAAAAGAAGGCTACCTGTACGTGCTCATGCCCATGAGACTTTAACGGTTCGGATACCGCGAATTAGTTTTTGTACCGGGCGTCAAGAGAATACTTCTCATCCAGGCCCACAATGTCATTAAATTCCTCGAAAGGCATCAGTCTTTCCAGTATCCCGAGTGTGGAACCCTCTCGCCGCAGCGTGGAATACACATCCTTCAAAGACTGCGCCACCGCGTAGATAGGGGCCAAAGGCCAGACGATAAGCGTAAAGCCAAGATCGCGTAATTCTTGCGGACCCATGATCGGGGTCACGCCACGTTCAAGCATGTTGGCCACGAGGGGTCCGGGAACCTGGCGAGAAATTTCCTTCATTTCTTCCTTGCTCTCCGGCGCCTCGATAAAAACCGCGTCCGCACCGGCCTTTTTAAAGGCGATCCCGCGCTTAATCGCCTCTTCCAAGCCAAGTGCCTGGCGCGCGTCCGTGCGAGCGACGATATAGAAATCATGAGTTCCTTTGGCCTCGACCGCAGCGCGAAGCTTCTTCAGTTGCTCGTCCAAAGGAATAACCTGTTTGCCTTTCATGTGACCACATCTTTTTGGCCAAATCTGATCTTCCAAAAACATACCGGCAGCTCCGGCGCGGAGCAGGTCCTGAACTGTTCGGATTACATTGATCGCGTTACCATAGCCCGTGTCAGCGTCAACAATTACAGGCGTATCAACGACGGAGCAGATCCGCTGCGTTGCATTAACGACTTCGGTTTGTGTGAGGAGACCAAAATCCGGCTCGCCCAAGAGCGTGGCAGAGAGGCTGTAGCCTGTAATGAAAATTACCTCGAAGCCAGCACGGCTAGCGATTTTGGCGCTGAGCGCATCGTAGATGCCTGGCATGATTAATTGCCCCTTTTCGCTTAAAGCGGTACGAATAATCTGGCTCTTGTCCATAACACCTCCATGGGCGTCAAAGCAGATCGCCGAATACACGACTTCAGTAAGGAACGTTCAGCGTCGAGTAGAAAAGGTGATAGATCTAGCGTCTCGGTGCCCGGGCAAAACCTCTTGGCTGTGTGCTTGGTTCCGGCCTAGGGGACGCACGTAAAAGCTTGGCAGGTTTGAGGCCGAGTATATCATCACCGTACCGAGATTTGCCCAAGTGGTCATATCGGGCTTTGATTCTTTGGCGGATTTGGTGTCGTCTGGCCGTGTCAGTTCGAGCCGCTTTAAGATTCTCAAGGTCAAGAACAATATCTGCTTGGTGGCCTCGATGGCTCACGTGAAGAGTGAAACGCGACCTTTTATTGATACTTCGGATAATCTCGCGCAATAATGCTTCTTCTTCGTGGCACATGCCCTTTCCAAACATGGCCCCTCCTTTCGCAGAATGCCAAGCGTAGCTCGACCGGTCATCACACGGTCGTGGCGAATTTACGCCAATACAGCGGGAAGATCAATCCGACGTATCACGGCAGAACAAGGCATCAAAAGCTCTCGACATAAGGACGAATGTCGATTTCGTGTGTCCAGGCGTCGCGAGACTGTTTCATCGCGTGAATGACCGCAGCAGCTATGGAATCAGGTGCGATGACCGTCTCATTTGACCGCTCCGGATCCCGAGCGCGAAGCTTAGGGGTGTCGATCTGACCGTCGACGATCACATGAAGCACATGGATGCCCTTGGGATGAAATTCTCTGGCGAGGGATTGACCCAACATACGTAACGAGGACTTCGCGATCGTCAAAGGCGCAAACCCGGCCCGGCCCCTAAGCGCCGCCGTGGCACCCGTCAGCGAGATGAAACCGTGGCCACGGGCAAGCATATCCGGAATTACAGCTTGCGCCAGGTGAACGGCCCCCATGACGCCGACATCGAGGGATTGGCGAATTTGCTCCGGATCAAGTTCTAAAAAAGCACCCCGTCCAAAACCACTAGCATTGTAGGCTAGAGCCGTGACAGGACCTAGTTCGCCCCTGATCTTGTCTACCGATTGGAAAACCGCGTGACGTTGAGTGACATCTATCGGTACAATCGTTGCCTGACCGTTATTGGCCCTGATCTGCTCAGCGACCGGTTCGCTGGATTCTCTACGCCGAGAGATGAGTCCAATCGCATACCCTTCTTGAGCGAAGGCGCGAGCGAGCGATGAGCCTAATCCCGGTCCCACCCCTGCAATGACTGCTACTTGCATAGTCATTTCACTTCGGTTGGAGCAAACAGGTCGTCGACAGGCATATTCTTGCCGATAAGACCCTGCTCCAAGGAATATTGCATAAGCGTTTCTAACGTTTTCCGATTCTGCTCTCCGAGACCGTAAATCCAAGGATCCTGTCCAAGAAGCTCCTCTTGTTCCTCCACGGCATGGCGGAACCACGCCAAGGGAACAATTCGGGGGTTTTCCATTCGCCGATAAGCTAGCTCTTTGGACCGTTCGAACGCCTGCAACAGGTTAATTGGCACCCAAGGGTGCTTTTCGACAATCTCCTGTTTGATCGCCGTCGTGTGCATGATCGGAAAAATCCCCGTCCGGCTATAGTACTCGATTTCCAGATCCTTGTAGTTATTGAAAAGTCGCGTCACCCGCCGGTCTTTTCTTAGAATCGGCTGGATCAATTCCGGGTGGATCAGCGCGTCCAATTCACCTGCGACGAGCATCTCTTCCACGTCTTTCCCTGCCGGAACCCTAACCAGCGAAAGACCGGGCGGCGGAATGAATTCGAGCTCTTCCTCATCCTGTTTGATCCATCGGATCTTGCGGTGCGGCACCTGGTATTCGTGTTCCAGGATGCCGCGAATCCAAAGATTAGCGGTAGCTGAAAAATTGCGCAGCCCCACCTTTTTACCGAGCAAATCCGTCGGCTTGGTGATCCCTTTCGTGGCATTCAGAAAAACAAAGCCGTGGCGGAAACGGCGATGTAGAAAAACCGGGATGGCGGTGAACGGTAGCCCCTTAAATCGGGCGGTAAGATAGTTAGACATCGAAAGTTCGGCCACATCGAACTCTCGGTTACGGATCATGCGCCAATGGCGGACATCCGAAGTCATCTCCGTTAGGACGGTTAAGTCAATACCATCTGGCTTTATGGCGCCCTCTTTAAGAGCTCGAATACTCTCGTAATCTCCACAAGCTAGTGTTAAAGAAATCCTATGACTCATGTCGCCTATCTAGCACGGCTTCGGGAGCTTTGCCAATGCGTCAAGCATAGTAAACAATTAAGGGTGGGGTATTTTGTAAACTTGACACGAAAAGGAGATTATCGCATGAGACGACGACTGATAACGTTATTTGTTTCGCTTCTTGCAATAGGGACAGCGGTCCCGTCGTCGGCGCAGATGAAAGTTCGTGTTAACTGGACCGCGGTCACCGGAGCCCAAAGCGGGATGTTTATGGCTCAGCAGGAAGGGCTGTTTAAGAAGAACGCTGTTGATGTCGAGTTGATCCATATTCCTTCAAGTTCCAGGGCGATTCAAGCGATTCTCGCGGGCGAAATTGCCATTTCTTTCATGGACGGTTCCAACGCCGTGCAAGCGAACTTAAAAGGAGCGAACCTAGCGTTGGTCGCTGGCGCCACGAACCGCATGGTCTTCTCGCTCATGGCGCGCCCAGAGATCAAAAAAGTTAGCGATCTTCGGGGTAAAAAGATCGGCATCACCCGTGTCGGTTCCTCAACTCACACGTCCGCGCTCTATGCTTTGGGTCAGAGCGGTTTGAAACCTTCCGATTATCAGATTCTTCCCTTGATGGAAGTGCCTAACATCTTTACCGCGTTAGCGGCCGGTCAGATCGATGCCGGCGTCGTCTCTCCTCCTACCAATAGCCGGGCCCGGAAAGCCGGATTTAGCGAATTGACGAATCTGGCTAAGGATGGACCCGAGTACGTCTCGGTCGCGGTCGGTACAAGCCGCTCATACATCAAAGCCAACGAAGAGACCGTGCGACGGGTTGTGCGTTCTTATGCCGAGGGTGTGCAAATCTTTAAGAACAATAAATCGGCTGCTCTAAAGATGATCCAGAATCAGCTCAAGGTGAAGGAATCAGACATCCAGGAAGACACGTATAATCAATTTCGCGAATACTTGGAGACGGTCCCGTATGTCAGTCGCAAAGGGATGGAGGCGGTCATCGCAGATGTCCCGGAGACAAATCCCGCGGCTAAATCAGCCAAGCCGGACGATTTCATGGATATGCGTTTCATCGCCGAACTCGAAAAAGAGGGATTTTTCAAGAAGACGGCCGGGAAATAATTGTAGGAGCGACCCCCTTGCGGTCGCCCGAAGCAGGGCAGGCATGGGAGCCTGCCCCTACATCGATTTGCGGGATTTTTTCGCCCTCCGGACGAAATAGTTCCACATCGAATCCAGACGATGCGGCGTATAGATCTGCTCGTACTTGATTTCCGCTTCTGCTTCATTGGTCCAAGACGGCTCACCAGAAGCCGTAGCGATCAACTGGATCCGTGCTGCCTTCTCCAAGAAAACCGCATAGAGCGTCGCGACTTCTACGGTCGGACCTACGACGGTTGAACCGTGATTGATCATCAGTACGCCGCGGCATTTGCCGAGGCTCTGCGCGACCTCCTTGCCCAGCTCGGGTGTGCGAATCAGCGCCGTCGTATAGTCAAAGAGAGGCAGGCCCTCATAAAAAACATTGCCTTCGTGACTGATTGGCCGAAGCGGCTGCCGCAGTGAGCCAAAAGCAGTGGCGTAAGGCGGATGGGAGTGAACCACGCAGTGCACGTCCGGGCGGGCCTTGTAGATCTCCGTATGAATAAAGACCTCGGAATGGCGCTCATACTTTCCCACAACCTTCTTGCCATTTAGATCGACCACGATGATATGTTGCGGCCGTATCTCCTCAAAGCCGAAGCTGTGCGGCTTCATAAGGATGCGGTCCTGGCCGGGAATCCGCACCGAGACATGCCCGAGGATATTATCCCAATGTCCTTCGTCAGCGAGTATATTGCATGAGTAGGCTAAGGTTTCCTTAAGCTCTTTAATGCTCGGCATGAATTCTCCTTGATTGGTGATCGGGTCGGAAATTAACCCTGGGCCCGTAGTCTGAATCTTTGGATTTTCCCGGTGACGGTCTTAGGCAGGTCGTCCACAAACTCAACCCAGCGGGGGTACTTGTAGGGTGCGAGCTTGCTTTTGACGTGGGATTGAAGCTCGGTTCTTAGCTCGTCGCTCGGTTTGAACTCGTTTTTCAACAAAACGTACGCTTTGGGCTTGATCAACCCATCCGCGTCCTGATCGCCGATGACTGCAGCTTCCAAGACCGATGGATGTTCCATCAAAGCGTTCTCAATCTCAATGGGCGAGACCCACAAGCCGCCGACTTTGAGCATGTCATCGGACCGACCGCAATACCAATAATACCCTTCGTCATCGCGGTAATAGGTGTCACCCGTCTTCAGCCATTCGCCTTGCATCACTTTTTTGGTCTGCTCGTGCTTATTCCAGTAATAGGGAGAGTTGGCATCGCCCTTGACGAGTAGATTGCCGACTTCGCCGACGGGAACTTCCCGACCTTCGTCATCGACAATCTTCGCTTCGAAGGCGGGCGTGACTTCGCCGCTGCTGCCCGGCTTGGCGCGCCCGGGTCGATTGGCGAGAAAATCGTGCGTTGCCTCAGTGGAGCCGACCACGTCAAGGAGCTCAACTCCGTAACGATCTTTCCATTGATGAAACAGGGCCGGTGGCAGCGGCTCGCCGGAGGAAAGGCAGACTCGCAACGAGCTCAAGTCATGTTTTTTTTCCACGCGCAGCAACCGCGCATACAGCGTTGGCACGGAGAAGAAAAACGTCGGGCGGTACTTTTCAATGACCTGGAGGATCTTTTCCGGCTCGGGCCGGTCGGGCCAGAGAACCGTGGACGCGCCAAACCGGAAAGGAAAGTAAAGAGAGTTACCGAGCCCGTAGGCGAAGAAGAGCTTGGATGCGGAGAAGCAAATATCATCTTCCTTCAGCCCTAGCACCGGCTTGACGAACAGATCGGTGATCGTAATCATGTCATGTTGGAGATGAACGGCGCCTTTGGGCGAGCCGGTGCTGCCTGAAGTATAACCCCAGAAGCAGACGTCATCTCGGTGGGTTGCCTCTGTGTCGAGTTGCGCAGACGCCTTAGCGATCAGAGTCTCGTAAGAAAGAGCCCTTCCCGAGCCCTTGCCGACGACGATCACGTGCTTAAGGAAACGGCTGCGGTCTGGTATTTTGTCGATTTCGGGGAGGACCGATTCGTGAACAATGATAGCTCGTGCCCGGCAGTCGTTAAGCAGGTAGGCGTATTCCTTGGACGTCATCCAGGGGTTGGTCGGTATAGGAACCGCGCCGATCTTTATAGCGCCGAAAAAACTGAAGGCGAATTCAGGCGAGTCGGGTAGAACCACCAATACCCGGTTCTCGATTTCAACACCGAGGTCC
>DASQUN010000372.1:0-5492 GCA_035641275.1 Candidatus Udaeobacter sp.
AGGCTTCGGCGTGCCGGCGAGGAAAGAGAAGCGATTCCCGCGCGTGCGCCACATCGCCTACAACGCGCTCGACCCGGAAATGATGCTGCGGTTCTATACGCAAGTGCTCGGTCTGCGCGAAGTACCGTCCAGCTACGAACGGCGCAAACAAGGGCGCGGCAACCGTTTCGCCGGCGATGGCTCTACGAACCTGGCGATCCACCCATTTTACAACCGCCTTGAAGGTCATGAGCCGAGATTCGGTATCAACCACATCGGTTTCCTCGTCAACGATATGCCAGCCGTCATGGCCGAGCTGAGCAGAGCGCTGAAAATCGGCCCGCGGCCTTCGAACCGTCCGTACGCCGAGTTTCGCTTCCGCGACCTCGAAGGTAACGCCTTGGACCTGTCCCAAACCAAAGGATGGGAAGTAGACGTCAACAAATGGGAAACGTCGGCATGATTAGAAAGATGAATGATCAATCCGAGGCCACCAAAAACGCCGTGGAAGCTGTTCGTACCTCTGCCTTCACTTATCCATGGTCGATCAACCGAGTGTCATGGTTTCCCCGGGCATGAATAAAGTGCCCACCCCATCGACATTGAGTAGCTAACGGGTTATAAAATCACTGTCCGGGGAAAGCGAGAAAGAGCGCGGTTACACCTCATCGCCTCTACCTGTGTGCGCTTACGGCGTATGCGTGCTCATTCACACCGTAGAGATCGCTTGAGAATGACCAAGGAGGTGCGAAATGCTCCACCCCAACTCCTTGAGAGCCATCGGTCAGTCCCTTGAACTGCTCCGAGTTCAAGCATTTAGCTTAGAGAAAGAAGGAGACTCCTATATAGTGCGAAGCGAGTCGCTGACACCGACCCGTCACTGGATCTTGAGGAATAATCTCGAGAATGATTTCGATGCTCCAGGGTCTGACCAGAAAAGCACGCTCAGCTGGGGTAATGGATGGCTTTGTTATGGGCCTCTGGACGTGGCACGACTTGACGCGCAGGGACAGAGAAAAAGACAGCCTCAAAGTCTCGTGCCACTGCACACGGCGGATACGCTGGGTCACCTTTTGCGTGCTCTGGGTGAACACCTCGATAGAAAAGAGGCGACCACCTTTCAAATCTCATGGAGTCCCGATTCGGTAGCGGTTGAGGTCTGGCGTGCACGCTCAGTACCGCGCGTCGCCCGAACACACCGCATGGATTAGTCGATTCCCGGGATGACGTCGAAGGCCTTGATCACGGTGTAAGCGCCGTCTCCCCGCTCGAGCTTAAGCTCATCGACCGCTTCCATCGTGATCGAGGAAGTGACGACAATCCCGCCTCCGACATCGAGCTTGACGTGAGCCGTTGTCTTCGCACTTGACCTCCTAGACTTTACCCTTGAGAACGTTGCGTGCGCTAAGTTTCATCGCTTGTCCTCCACGCGGGGCGCCGCTAGAACCGCTCGCCGTTCTAATTGAATTTTCAATCTGGCTAACCTGAGGGTTTGTTACATCCTTTATCATACTTACGGCAAATCGTATCGTTATATAGGAGTTTTTGTAAGAATTTGTTAGTATTTGCCTCTAAGAAATGCTAGGAATTTGAAACAGATATGCCTGAGCTGATGAACACGCGGGAGGTCGCCCGTTACGTGGGGATCAATGAGAAGAAAGTCTATTTCCTTGCCAAAACGGGCAAGATCCCTTGCACGAGGGTTACGGGCAAGTGGACCTTTCCAAAGAAGTTGATCGACGAGTGGATTGAAGCGAGCGCTTCGAGCGTTATTGAAAGAAGCGGCAGATCCGAAGAGCGCGCTTTCTTGCTGGTGGCGGGCAGCGATGACCCGAGCCTGGGCATTCTGCACGATCTTTATGAAGCGCAAACTCAACCGGCGTCTTTTTTCATGACAACCGTCGGCAGCAGCGGAGGCCTGGCTGCGCTGCGCAGCGGCGTGGCAGACTTCGCCACGGCGCACCTTTTGGAGCCGACCCGGCCCAACTCCAGTGAGGCGGGGGCACGAGACTTATTGCCAACGGGAGCCGTCGTGGTCGAGCTTTTTTATCGTGAGCTGGGGCTGGTTGTGTCGTCGGGTAATCCCAAAGGAATCGGATCGATTCGCGATCTAGCGCGCTCGAAGCTACGAATCATCAATCGCCAGCCCGGCTCGGGAACGCGGATCTACCTCGATCAGGAGCTGGCGCGTGCGCGGGTGAGCGGCAAAAAAATCTCCGGTTATGACAACCTGGTTGCCACGCACCTGGAGGTGGGCTTGAAGGTTCTTGGGGGCGCTGCCGACGTTGGTCTGGCAACTCGGACCACGGCGCAATTGCTGGGACTCGACTTTATTCCTATGACTCGCGAGCGTTTCGACGCGGTCATTCCCAAGGAGCGCTTCTCCTCGCGCGGCATACAGGTCTTGCTTGGTACCCTTGGCTCTCGTAACTTCCGCCAACAAGTTGAAGCGTTGGGCGGTTACGACGCCTCAGAATCCGGACGAGTCATCATCTCGAACTGATTTTCTGCATAAGGAGAAGGCTATGCGGCAACAGACCAAATTGGCATTTCTCGCCGTATTTGTCATCGGCTTGACCGTCGTCCCAAACCTAGAGGGAGTCGAACCGAAAGATAAGAACATTATTCTTTCAACGACCACCAGCACCCAGGACTCCGGCCTGCTCGATGTTCTGGTGCCGCTATTTGAAAAGCAGACGGGATACGCCGTCAAAACAGTTTCCGTAGGGACCGGTCAATCGTTGGCCTTGGCGGCCAAAGGCGACGCCGACGTGGCGCTGGTCCATGCGCCGAGTCTGGAGAAGAAATACGTCGCCGACGGCAAGCTGCTCAACCGGCGCCTGGTGATGTACAACGATTTCGTGATCATCGGACCGAAGCAGGATCCAGCGAAGATCAAGCCGGCGAAAACCGCGCTTGCGGCACTCAAGCTGATCGAGCAGTCCAAATCCCCCTTCGTGTCGCGGGGCGACAATTCGGGCACGCACAATCTCGAAAAGTCGCTCTGGAAGGAAGCGGGGATCACGCCCAAGGGTGACTGGTACATCGAGTCCGGCCAGGGCATGGGCGCGACCCTGGGCATTGCCAACGAGCGCAATGCCTACACCATCACGGATCGGGGCACGTTGCTGGCTCTGACAAAGCGCGTGAATCTGCCCATTTGGATCGAAGGCGACAAAGCGCTGTTGAACATCTATTCGGTCATGGAGGTCAATCCGGCTAATGGTCCAAGAGTCAATGCGGCCGGTGGAAAAGCATTCGCCGACTTCATGGTCTCGCCGCAAGCGCAGAGCGCGATCAGCTCCTTTGGCGTGGAGAAATTCGGCCAACCGTTGTTTGTCCCGGTCGCCGGCAAGAAAGAGGAAGAGCTCGGAGCCTAGCGTGGAGCTAATTTGGCAGGGGATCGCCAGGGCATTCGAGATCGTTTTCGGTTTCGATGCCGAGGTGTGGTCGATTACCTGGCTTTCGCTCAAGATCTCCGGCGGTGCGACCCTGATCTCGCTTTTAGTCGGTATTCCTCTGGGCATTGCGCTGGCGTTGGTAAGATTTCCCGGACGCCACACGGCGGTGGCATTGATCAACACCGGCATGGGACTGCCGCCGGTGGTGGTCGGGCTATTCGTGTCGATTTTCCTGTGGCGCAGCGGGCCGCTGGGATTTATGGAGTTGATTTATTCACCAACGGCGATGGTGATCGCCCAGGTGATCATCGCATTTCCGATCGTGGCCGGCTTGACCATGGCAAGTTTCCAGGCCCTCGATCCAAAGCTCGCGCTACAATTGCGCGGCATCGGCGCGTCCAGACCACAGTTGCTTTGGCTCCTCTGCAAGGAAGCCCGGCTGCCGCTGCTGGCGGCGGTCATGGCCGGCTTCGGCGGGGTGATTTCCGAAGTCGGCGCCTCCATGATGGTGGGCGGCAACATCCGTGGTGAGACCCGCGTTCTTACGACGGCGACGGTCCTGGAAACGGGCAAGGGCAATTTTGATATCGCCATCGCTCTAAGTGTGATCCTGCTGGCACTTACTTTCGCGATCAACTTTTTTCTGACACGAGTGCAGCAGCGCGAGCAGCTCCGGTGGCCGAAACTCTCCTGACGCTCCAAGACGTCGCCGTCCATCACGGCGAACACGTCGCGTTGCAGCGCGCTTCTCTAGAGGTTTACGCGGGTGACGTCTTGGGTTTGATCGGCCCCAACGGCGCCGGCAAATCGACCTTGCTTCGGGTGATGGGGATGCTGCAGCGTCCCGACCACGGGGAGGTTTTGTTTCGCGGCCAAAATGTGCTCGACGGCAACGGCCTCGAGCTTAGGCGGCGCATCGCTACCGTGTTTCAAGAGCCTTTGCTGCTCAATGCAAGGGTTGATCAAAACGCCGCCCTCGGGCTGAAGCTTCGGGGCCTACGCAGCGGTGAAATTCAACGGCGTCTTGCCCCGTGGCTCGAACGGCTCGGCATCACGCATCTGGCTGCGCGGTCCGCCCGCACGCTTTCCGGCGGCGAGGCGCAGCGCACGAGCTTGGCACGGGCGCTGGTGCTCGAACCGGAGCTCTTGCTGCTCGACGAGCCTTTCTCCGCTTTGGATCCTGCCAGCCGGGAATCTCTATTGAGAGATTTTCAACGGATCGTCAAAGAAACCGGCATCACTACCGTGTTCGTCACCCATGACCGGCAAGAGGCCTTCACTCTCGCCAATCGCGTAGGCGTGTTGAATCACGGCCATCTGGCGCAACTCGGCTCGCGTGATGAGGTCTTTCGCCACCCTGAAACGGAAGCCGTTGCCGAGATCGTTGGCATCGAAAATCGGTTAGCGGGCGTGGTCGAAACTCTTGACGGCGACCATGCCATGATCAAAATCAACGGTGGACGAATCCGGGTCGAAGAACGCTTCAACGCGGGGACGAAAGTCGTCGCTTGTATTCGTGCGGAAGAGGTGTCGCTCAGCCCTGGACATTGCAGGGCGGACGACGTCAACCGATTCAACGGTCAAGTCATCACCCTATCACCGGGTATGACTCACCACCGGATAAACCTGCGGTGCAATGGCTTCGATCTGATCGCGCTGGTGAAAGGAAAAGAATTGAACGACCTTCCTCTTTGTGAGGGTGACGAGGTGACGGCGGCGTTCAGCCCCACCGCAGTTCACGTCATCGAAGAGAAAAAAGATTGATGGGATCGGGGCCTTCAAACGTTCGGCGAAATCGTTTCCCGATTTTAGATTGCGAATCTACCGGATTACTCGATCGGCTCTAGCCAAAACATGAGGTGGAATAGTCAGGCCGATCTGCTTGGCGGTCTTGAGATTCGGAGCCGACGTACCAAGCCTCCGGTGTATGACTAAATTTGAAGTTTTGTAAGGCCGGTAACCGGATCGTCTAACACCCGCTGGAGCAAATCGCTGGCTCACTTTTGCTCGCAGCACCCGGCGCAATGCTCGCTATTGCCTCCAGATTCCTGATTTGACACCAAGAAAAACGTTAACTCTTTCACCAGCAAGCCGTCGGCCAAGAGCAAAAGC
>DASQUN010000373.1:0-3398 GCA_035641275.1 Candidatus Udaeobacter sp.
GGTAATCGGGTTCCAGGGCCAAGGACATTAACAATGTCCCACTAAGGAGGAGAACATGGGTAACAAACTATACGTCGGTGGATTATCCTACGCTACCACTGACAAGCAGTTGGAGGATCTGTTCGCGGCTCACGGAACCGTTGAGTCCGCCCGCGTAATCACCGACAAATTTACCGGACGGTCGAAGGGTTTTGGTTTTGTTGAGATGGGTTCCGGTGCCGAAGCTCAGAGTGCGATGCAGGCTCTCAACGGAACGGATTTCGACGGGCGGAATATCACCGTCAACGAAGCCCGGCCGCAAGAGCGGCGGTCAGGCTTCGGCGGCGACCGTAGAGGCGCTGGTGGTGGTGGTGGCGGCCGCAATCGCTGGTAGCATTCACCTTCTGACGTACTTGAAATAGGAGCGCAACAGGTCGGGTTGCGCTCTTGTTCGTTTCTAAGTCTCAAAAAATTTCACGATCACGAGACCCTCCGCCCGGCGCGCTTCCCCTGGTGACTCTCTGAAGAGTTCTATTGATTATCATGAAGCCCGCTTAGTTCGGTGCCCATGTTCGCCTGGTCCGCATTCATCCTCATGAATAAATAGACAACCATCACAGATGCTAGCGCCGCAATAGTAACAATCAAACTCGTCACCGTGTCGAATCTCATTCCTACACTCCGCACATTCGATACATCCGTTGATCAGCTGGAACATCAAACGTTTCCTTCCAAGAGTTCGCCAGCGCCCCCAGCCGGAACGGCACGGCGAGGTGCGTGTGACTGAGCGCCAGCATCGTTCCTTACACCTTCGACAACGAATCGGTCAAACTCGGCAACTGCTCGTTCATTGCGCTTTTACGGGCCTGAGCAGTTTAGCCTGCTTCTTCAGCTGAAGGGCTCTAGGTAAGCGCTTTTTTCAATACTGGCCTTGCGACGCCCGAGAGATACGGATATCCCTGAATGTATATAAGAATGTCCGTTTGAGGTTAGCATGGCTCTTACCGCCGCCGATCCTATCAAAATTATATTTTCGATTCTTTTGCCACCCGTCGGTGTTTTCCTTGAGGTTGGCGTGACCGGCCACTTCTGGCTGAACATCCTGCTCACGATCCTAGGCTACGTGCCCGGCATCATCCACGCGCTTTACATCATTCTCAAACATTAGAGCGTTGAGCAGAAGTGAGCGGGATCTTGAACGAGGTCCTCTTGCTGCGCTCCAACCCTCGACCTCGCTGTTTTATGATGGCTGGAGCCATTACATCTGAGCGAACCGAATGAAGCCATGTTATCCTAAAAGCCAGTATTCAGGGCAAAGGCCTCATTAGGTTTTGAGACTTCAAAGAGCAACATGCATGCGGTATATATGATTCTGTGGCATCTTCTGCTCCGCTCGTTAAACAGAAAACGCCTGCCGGCGGCGACAGGCGTTCAATGGATGGTCAGGTGAGGTTCAGAGCGCTACCCCTTTTGCTGAGCGCCTTTCTCTGGTACGGGTGCACTACCGATATCATTCCAGCTACGGGAGAAAGACGGTATCTCGGCTACAGCTGGCAACAGGAAACAGAGATCGGCAAGCAAACCAGCAAGCAAGTTGCTGCTCTTTTCGGCCTGTATCGAGATCCCAAATTAGAGCGCTACGTAACCGAGGTCGGAAACCGCGTTCTGGCAACCAGCCATCTCCGGCGCGCCGTAACCGATGAGCGGTTTCGCAACACTCCGGTCACTTTCGTTGTTCTCGACAGTCCGATCATCAACGCCATGGCCCTGCCCGGTGGATACGTCTATGTCACACGGGGAATGCTCAGCCATCTCAATAGCGAGGACCAACTCGCGGCCGTACTAGCGCATGAAATCGGCCATGTCGCCGCCCGCCATGCAGCGCGCCAAGCCTGGCAGCAACAAATAGGTCAAGGGCTGCTTCTCGGCGGCGCCATTCTCGGACAGGGGGTACTGGGTCTTCCCGCGCAGGATATCCTCAATCTGGGCGGCATGGCCGCGCAACTGCTCTTCCTTCGCTACAGCCGCGAGGACGAATTGGAGGCGGACAAATTGAGCATCGAGTACAGTTCTCTCGCCGGCTATGATGCCCGAGAGGTAATCTCCTTTTTTCAGTCGCTGACCCGAATTCAAGAAAAGGAACGGCAAGGGATGCCAAACTTTCTCTCGACGCATCCGGACCCCGGTGACCGTATTCAGCGCATTAGAGCATTGACGGCGGAACGGCGTCGCGAGCAGCGGGCAACCTCGACGGATTCCCGTAACTACTTAAATGCAATTGACGGTCTGACCCTCGGCGAGGATCCGAGGCAGGGATTCGTCGAGGGAAATGTATTTTATCACCCGGAGTTGGGCTTTCGGTTTCCGGTGCCGCGGGGCTTTAAAGTCATCAACCAACCCGCGCAGGTTGTGATGGTCGAAGATCAGAACCGAGCTGTTATCGGCTTTACGTCGACAGGAGAAAAATCTCTAGAGTCCGCCTCTGCCAAGTTTCTCAATCAGCCGGGCCTCAAAGTTATCGAGCGCGGGCCCATGCGCTCCGATGGTTTTCCGGCATTTGCTGCCGTTGCGGATGCGGCGATGAAGAACGGGCAAGCTGTCAGGGTGCTCGCGTACTTTATAGAATACCGGGGTAGCATCTACAATTTTGTTGGATATACCGCGCCGCAGGCGTTCGGTGCTTTTCGAAATGCCTTTCTGCAAACGATGCAGGGCTTCGGCAAAGTCGAAGATTCCCGTATTTTGAACAGAGAGCCCGTCCGCCTAAGGTTGGAAACCGTTTCCAGACAGGCGCTGTTCAAGGATTTGATTCCCAAGAAATTGCCAGCGCCGATGAAACCTGAAGAGCTGGCAATTCTAAATCAAGTCGGTATGAACGAGGAAATCACTCCCGGCAGGATTCTCAAAATGCCGCATTCACGTTAGGGTCGCTTACTGCGGTTGGAGCCTGAAGGATCGACCCGATTCTGAGCGTATTTTCAGACACGACGTGTCACGATTTGCCACTTTGCCAAGTTGTAGCACGGCACCGACCGACGTAATCTATTGTTTTTGTTAAATACCACAGGGAAGGCATGCGGATTGCTTTGTCAACGGCCGGAGGGCCGAATGGCAACACTGCTTTTTGTACTCGCGATGACCGCGCTGATCTTTGTTGGGCCGGGGCCGACACCGAAGAGAGGGACCAGAAGAATCCAGGGCCAGCGGAAGAGATTGGGCGTCTAAGTTAGAGGCTCCTCGCGACAATTCAGAACAAGAGTCACGAACTCTCTTAGCTGAACAAGACTTTTTCTTATTCAAACCTGTTTCCACAGAAATTTCCTTCTCCGTATTATTGATGAGAAATAGACGAGTTTTGTGCCGTTTCACACCTGCGGCATTACTGATGGACGGCCTCTGCAAACACCTCACGGAACGAC
>DASQUN010000374.1:0-3261 GCA_035641275.1 Candidatus Udaeobacter sp.
TGCCGTTCTCGTCGTTGCCGCGGCACGATGGTCGGTAGCCGAGGGTGATTCCGTGCCGTTCGACTAGGCTTAAACTTACGAAGGAGTTCATAAGTAAGGTGCCACGCAGCGACCGAGGCCGAGTCATGGAGAGCACGGCCACACGAACGTGAAGGTGGCGTTCAGGGCTGTGGGAATAGCCACCCTTGGAGGACCAGGGCGCGGCCTACGAGCCACAGACCCATGGACCGCGCTCGCAAGGGCTCGGGCCTCGGTCGAATAGATGTCAGGTATCCACCATACTAATGAACTAACTCATTAATAGATCCGTGTGGGGTGTGTGGAACAGAAACCGATGCGCCCCTGGCGAGGAAGGAAACAGCGCGAAGCCGCAGTGCGGGCGGGGCAAGCCATCCGAGCGGCGTGGGTCAATAGGAAAGCGATCTTTAACTGTTACGCTCGGCCCAAGGTAAATGCCGAATTACCAAGTGCTGGGGGAGGTCACCAATAGGAACCCTAAAACTAGAGACAACGTAGCCAAAAACAAAAAACTCGAAAGAACGATTGCGGTAAACTGGTTCATGCGATCATCTCCTTGAGGAAAAACTGTTTGGAACGTGGGCAAGTAAAATGCCAAACCAAAAAGGCGCGAGGCAGAGCTTGTTAAGTGGGCAAAATATCAGGGTTTCGCATTGATGCATCGGCGGAGGACGTGGAGCAAGGCGAAGCATTCGCGCACAAACATGTACGACTTTCACGGATAAACGGCAAAAAAGTGAGTGTCGTGAAGAGCCGTCTTGGGTCAATCCCTGGCCTGAAGCCGGTTAAGGTCGCAAATCGCAATAATGGGATTAGCGTCGCTGAAGATATAGCGAAATCCGACTCCAGCATCTGGCATGTCGCTTGCGCTTTTCACTGAGCTACGACCTAAGAAAGACGCGACAATTTCAGAAGATAACTCATGGCAAAAAGCAACGGTGTACAAGTCGTTAGCTTTAAAGCGTACCGGAGGTGAGCGATGAAAGCTACGAATAGGAATTTAGGCTTACTCGGCAGCGTCGGCTTGGGTGCGATTCTGATGTATATTTTTGATCCTGGAATCGGCAAGCGGCGCCGAGCGTTGATTCGTGACAAGATGTTTCGTTTGGCGCATAGGACGGCAGATGCGATCGACGCGATCTCACACGACCTCCAAAATCGAATTCTTGGGTTGGTTGCGGAGACGAGAGGTTTAACTGCCAAAAAAGAGGTAGGTGAGGATGTGTTAACGCAGCGGGTTCGCTCGAGACTTGGACTCCTGGTCAGCCATCCAAGCTCTGTTGAGGTAAGGGTCGAAAATGGCAAGGTTATATTGAGCGGACCAATACTGGGGAATGAAGTTGATCGCCTGCTCAGGCGGATTTCTTCAGTCCGCGGTGTAAGAACCGTCGAGAATCGGCTCGAGGTGCACGAGAGTGCGGAATCTATCCCTGGCCTTCAAGGCGAGACGAAGAGCAGCAAGGGTGAGGCGCCTGATTTCATGCAGTCCAACTGGTCACCTGCCACGCGTTTCACGGTCGGAACAGCCGCCGGCGCTTCCCTGTTTTGTGCCGCCCGGCGTCGCGACAAGTTGGGTGCTGCCGTTGCAATCTTGAGCACGGTTATGCTTGCCCGCGCGCTAGCCAACATGGAATTCAGACGATTGGTCGGTGTTGGCGCTGGACGGCGGGCGATTGATATCCGGAAAATCATCAATGTGGCAGCGCCCGCCGAACACGTCTTCTCGTTCTGGACCAACTATGAAAACTTTCCTCGTTTTATGTCCAATGTCCGGAATGTAAGACAGATGAGTGAGAGTCGATCTCATTGGCTCGTTGCCGGACCGGCCGGATTGGATATCGAATGGGATGCCGTTCTCTCCAGTTATGTACCGAACGAAACATTAGCGTGGAAAACCGTACCTGGATCACCTATCCAGCACGCTGGCATAGTTCGGTTCCAACCGAATCCAGATGGGACCACGCGTCTTGACGTCAGAATGTCTTACAATCCCGTGATGGGCGGCTTGGGACATGCAGTTGCGGCGTTATTCGGCGCGGATCCCAAGAGCCGAATCGATGAGGACTTGATGCGTATGAAAACCATGATCGAAACCGGAATTGCTGCTCATGATGCTGCTCGGAAAGAAAAAGGGGAAGCTTATATCCACTAGGTCGGCGGGGGATTAGTGCTAACCTGGATTGCACTTTGCCCTACGGTCTTCTCCAAGGAGTTGAACAAGACGTCCTCCAGGAAAGCCCTGTTTTCTCTCCCGTTTACGTGCCGGAGATGAAGGAGATTGCAATTTCTCGGGTCCTGGGTCCGTCGAACTCTATGAGAACGATTCTTTGCCAGGTTCCGAGCACAGGCTCGCCGTCCTTTACGGGAAAGGTTAGAGAAGTTCCAATCAGGGAGGAGAGAATGTGGTCCGGTACGTGCTCAGGATCGTGCGGGTGCCGATACTCAAGTTTAGGAATGACAGCGTCGAATGCATCGAGAATATCCAGATCCGTTCCAGGATCTAAATCGGCTGTTGTCAAAGCGGCCGTCGTATGAAGAAGGAATAAATGGCAGAGTCCGCCGCTCGTTTTTAGGTCCGCAAGGTGCTTGCGAAACAACTGAGTGAGATCAAGAACTTCTCTTTTTCTTTTCGTACTGACCCGTAGGATTGTCATAGGCGCTTCTGCCAAAATGTCTCAGCTCTTAATCTGCCTGCCATTTGTGGAAGCCGGTTGGGTTTCGCCTATTTGGAAAGCGAGATAGCAAATTCCGTTATTTTTCGACGGAGGCGATAATAGTGAGCAGGGGATCCGATGATCTCCCTTACCTCACGCGTTACTCCTTCCAACCGAGGGGTGGTTCTATGGGATATTCCCTTGAGTTGGATGTGTTTGAACCACGCTTGTCAACGATTCGCACGGTACTGGCCTGCGGACCCTTATCGCCCTGTTCCTCTACCCACTGTACTCCGGTTCCCGTCTCTAGACGGTCAAACTCGTTTCCCGGCAAGCTGTTTTTATGAAAATACACCTCCTGACCGTCTAGGCTTTTTATAAAGCCGTATCCTTGTTCGCGAAACAGTCGGATCACAAATCCAGCAACTTCCTGCTCGGGATGACTTTTGACATCTCTGCGTTGCTTCTCGACCAGCTTCCTGAGCTGGCGCCGCATGGCGCCGAACGCATCTCGAATGACTGTGGGCAACCGTTCGTGAAGATCACCTTCGCCCGCCTCGCGAATCACGACTAGCTCGTGTTCCGGTGG
>DASQUN010000375.1:0-7255 GCA_035641275.1 Candidatus Udaeobacter sp.
AGTCCCATTCGGCTTGACAAAAAAGTGAGGCTCTAATGCGTAAAAGTTATACCTTGCGCACGACGAGCCGTGCGTGCGACAGGCAAGAGGCAATCAGCTCAGAGCCCGAGGAACGAAATTCTTCCGGGCTTTTTTTTGGGATCTGGAAGCACAAATAAGCCAGCCCATCCGCCATGCCAAGCGGAAAGCCAGCTCTGCAGCAAACTACCATGGGAGAAGTTGTGAAATCCATTGTACGGCAGGTATCAACCCTATGATTGGCTGAGTTGATCTCAAATCTTGAAAAGGTCTCGGACGTTTTGACTCGTCGTATGAGCGACCTCTTCCAAAGAGACTGCTTTCAGCTTACCAATGGTTTCGGCCACGTAGCGCACGTAGGCGGGTTCGTTCCGTTTTCCACGAAAAGGGACCGGGGTTAGGTAGGGCGAGTCTGTTTCAACCAGCATTTTTTCCAACGGTATTTTGCGCGCCACATCGCGGAGCGCGTCGGCATTTTTGAATGTGATAATCCCGGTAAAAGAGAGATAAAACCCTAAATCGAGGTAGTTCTGAGCGGCTTGGTCATCGCCCGTGAAGCAGTGGATAACGCCTTGCACTTTCCTGGCTCCTTCCTTGCCAAGCATTTCCGCTACTTCTCGTGCAGCATCTCGCTCATGAACCACCAGGGGAAGCTCGGTTTCAACTGCCAGCTGAATGAATTGCGCGAAAACTTGCCGCTGAACTTCAGGCGGCGAATGGCTGTAATAGTAGTCCAGGCCGGTCTCGCCCACGGCAATGACTTTGGGATGAGCCGCGAGCTTTCTTAGCGTATCGAGTTCCTCTCTACTCACATCCTTAGCATCGTGAGGGTGCATACCTACCGTGGCGTAAAGATTTGGGTAAGACTCGGCGAGGGCGATGGCCTCGGTGCTGCTCGACATGTCACCGGCGCCGCCGACCACCACAATCTGTTCCACGCCTGCGTCCAGAGCACGCCTGATAATTTCATCGACTTCACCGCTGTATTCCTTGCCTTGAATATGGGCGTGGCTGTCGATCAAGCCTGGACTCGCTTGTGGAATCATGGAAAGAAATTAGGACTCGGTGGGCAGGTCGATGCGAGGAAAGAGAACCGTGGGAGCATTCACCTTGTGACCCGGGGAGAAACCTTGACCCCACGGAGCGCGGTAGGCTGCATCGGTTTCTTTAAGCCCGAGCAGCAATTGCAATTCTTTGGCCGTGTCTGGCATGAACGGTCCCAGCAGACGTGAAAGCTGACGAAGGGCTTCGAGGAGGTGGTGAAGCACTTCCCCGACGCGCGCGCGCTTCTCCGGATCTCTAAACAAAGTAAACGGCGCGGTTTGCACAATGTAGCGGTTGGCATGATCGATGGCGGCCCAAAGAGCTTCAAGGGCGCGATGAAACTGGAGATCAGCCATATGGTACTTCAGATCTGACTCCGCCTTGACAAACCTATCTCTGATCTCCTTATCTTCCCTCGACCATTCGCCGCTTAATGGCTGAACCACACCCGCAAAATACTTGCCTTGCATGGCGAGCACTCGGCTAATCAGATTTCCGAGATTGTTAGCCAGATCGGCATTGTAGCGTGCGGTAAGGCTATCTTCCCGAAAATCCGCATCCTGCCCGAAGACACTCTCGCGCAGAACGAAATAACGAAAGGCATCCATGCCGATCTTTTCCTTCATCTCAAGCGGGGAGACGGTGTTTCCCAGACTCTTGGACATCTTCTGACCTTCCACAGTCCAGAAGCCGTGCACATTGAGATGGTTATAAAGAGGCAAACCGGCCGCCATCAGCATAGTGGGCCAAAACACGCCGTGCGGTTTCACAATATCTTTGCCAATGAAATGCTCTGCTTGCGGCCATAGCTTCTGAAACAGCTCTTCTCCCTTATATTTCAGCGCGCTCACATAGTTGATGAGAGCATCAAACCACACGTAGGTCACGTATCGCTGATCAAAGGGAATTTCGATACCCCAGGTTAGGCGGCTCTTGGGACGAGAGATGCACAGATCATCGATCGGTTCCTTCAGCATCGCCACCACTTCATTTCTAAAACCATCGGGTCTGATGAAGTCCGGGTGCTCTTCTAAGTGGCGCAACAGCTGGCCCTGATATTTGCTCATACGAAAAAAATAGTTCTCTTCCTCGATCAGTTCGGGGACGGTCCGATGATCCGGGCATTTGCCGTCTACCAGTTCCTTGTCGGTGTAGAAGCGCTCGCAGCCGAAGCAATATAGTCCCCCGTAGCGGTCGAAATAGATATCTCCAGCTTTGTAAACCCTCGTCAGGATTTCCTGCACATAGCGGACATGATAGTCATCGGTCGTGCGAATAAAATGATCGTACGAAAAACCACAGCTGTCCCACGCGGCCCGGAAGGTCGTGCTGATCTGATCCGTAAATAGCTTCGGTTCCACTCCCGCTTGCGCGGCCGCTTGTGCAATTTTATCTCCGTGCTCGTCCGTGCCGGTAAGGTAAAAGGCTTCCCAGCCGTTCGCTCGGTAATACCGCGCGAGCGTATCCGTAATGATCATCGTATAGGCGCTACCCAAGTGAGGCTCTGCGTTAACGTAATAAAGAGGCGTCGTGATATAGATCCGCTCCATCAACGCTCTCCTACCACCTTCAATAACAGATTTTCTATTACCATCCGGCGATTCAGGTTTCGTTGGATTTCCGCAGCAGCGTCGACAGTTTGGGCCATCGATGAGAGGATATGTTCAAGTTTAACATTCGGAGATTCGTCTTCAATCCGCGCCAGCATGTCACGGTTAATTAGGCCTGCCGAATCTTGACTTATCGCGTGAATCAATAGGTCTCGATACCAGCTCTCGGCCCATTCTAAGAATTTCAGAGCGTCGTCTCTACTATGAGCGAGCGTTTCCGCTGCCGCTATCGCAGCGCGGCAATCGCCGGCTTTTAGAGAGGATAGCAGTTCCATCCAATTGTGCCTTTTTTCTCGCAGCTCTTCGCTATCTATCTTCAGGGCGGTTCCGAGACTTCCCACGGCCATGGCGGACAAGAATTCCGCTTCTTCTTGCTTCACGCCTTTCTTCGATAGCAAGTAACTGAAAAGGTGCTCTCGTTTTAAAGGGGCAAAGGAAAGGCGCAGGCAACGCGACCGCAACGTGGGCAGAAGCCCGCCAGCAGTGGGCGCGATTAAGATCAAAAGCGACTCTTGAGGGGGTTCCTCCAAAGTCTTCAAGAGCGCGTTCTGTGCCGAGAGATTCATGAGCGTCGCCGGGTTTAGGATGGCAATTTTTTTTCCGCCTGAAAACGATCGAAAGTTGAGTTGCCTCTCGATTTCTCGAATTTGCTGAATACTGATCTCCTTCTTACCCGTCAGCGGCTCAATGAGGCGGACGTCCGGGTGGTTGCCGTCGCGAATACGCGCGCAATTGACACATTCGCCGCAGGAATCACTGCCCATCTCGGTGCAATGAACGGCCTTGGCTAATGCGAGCGCGAGCGTCCGCTTTCCCACCCCTTCCGGTCCGGCAAAAAGATACGCATGGTGCAGCCGGTTTTTCGCCAGAGCGACGCGCAATGTTTCTATCTGTGCTGGATGACCTATGATTTCGGCAAAATTCATTCAAGTTATTTTCTGATCGACGATCTTTTTCATTTCGTCGGCGACTTCGCGGAGCGATCGGGATGCGTCGAGTACGCAAAAGCGATCCGGTTCGAGGCGCGCCAGCTCGAGAAAACCTGAGCGAACTCTTTCATGAAACTCTATTTTCTCTCTCTCAAAACGATCTTCCCGGCGGCCTTTTGTGGCAGATTGGAATCGACGTTGAGCTGTCCTTGACATCCCTAGCGCTACTGGACAATCAAGCAGAAAGGTCAGATCCGGCTTAACCCCTTGACTGGCGATATCGTTCAGGTGTCGTAGCAGTCCAAGATCGAGTCCACGCCCATAACCCTGATAGGCTAGCGTCGAATCCGTGTGCCGATCGCAGAGAACTATTTTGCCCTGCTCAATCGCAGGGCCCACGACTTCCTGGATGTGCTGCGCCCGGTCGGCCAGGTATAGAAACAATTCCGTTGGCGACGTGATTGATTGATCGCCAATTTCGAGAAGGACCTGCCGGATAAGCTTCCCCAAAGACGTCCCACCGGGCTCCCTGGTCGATATACAGGATTTGCCGCGGGCTGTAAGATGACTTTCCAGGGCCTTGAGCTGGCTGGTCTTGCCGGTCCCGTCACCGCCCTCGAAAGTGATGAAACGAATCATGAATATGGAACGACCAAGGGCCCAAAGTAACAAAGTGCGAGGTGCAACCCTTAGGATGCTAAGACTTGAAAGCTGCTCGTTACGTTGAGATCAGAGGAGATCGACTTAAGCTTTACCTTCCCCCAAGAGCAGATTGATTCCGTTAACGAGTTGGGTACTGGTAAAGGGCTTTGTAATGTAATAATCGGCACCGAGTTTGTATCCCCCCAAAACGTCCTCATATTGAACCTTCGCCGTCAGAAGGATAACCGGAATCGTCGCGGTATCGGTCACACTCTTCAGCCGGGTCAGGACTTCGAGTCCGTCCATTTCAGGCATCATGATATCTAAGATAATTAAATCTGGCTTTTGGTTATCGAGAAGGTTCAATAGCTCGGCGCCGCTCGAGGCACTGAAAACCTTGTAACCTTTGCCTTCCAAAATGGTCTTGACGATCGTAATAATATCAGGGTTATCGTCAACCACCATGATGGTTTTTTTATTATTCATGCTTGCTCCCTATCGCGCCTCTACCGTGTTCATATATATGCGGCACGTCGTCGCTGATGGCAAAATATTGCAGGCGAAAATCGCGCTCGCAAACGTCTTTTGGGGCAACCAGCGTTGGCTCTCGATGGTCCTCCAAAAACTTGCAGAAGCGCAATCTAGCATCTTCCGAGCCTAATGTAAATTCCACATTTTTGGTTCTTGGTCGCCTAAGGGGTCATTGTTCGCCAGTACTCTTGTGAAACCGTCGAAGGAAGTGAAATATATGCCGGCTGCAATATGCTAGATGGAATGAGGCTCACTGACTGGCTCAGAGCTGGGCGGCTGAAAAGCACTCTCACGCTCCCCTGAATGTCTACGATTGCTGTTTCTGTTCCCGGCATGCCGGTCTCGTTGATCATCATTGCACCATAAATTTCCTTACTCTCCGCTCCCATTACCTTGAAGCTCACGTTGCTGCCAGTGATCAGGATAAGCCCTTCCCAACGAAAGGAGCCGCTCGTTATGACTTCAGCGTTCCTCACTACCAGGATCCCGGCGCCGGCGATACTTCCTCCCAGGTTTACGAAGTCCCCCGCTCCAGTGAGACCTTCAATGCATCGTAGCTGGGGCGAGCTTCGAGTTCCCCATGTTTCACTTCCCAAGAATAAAACTCCATCCGATGGGACGAATGTCTTGACGGCGTGAGCCGAACTGCAAAGGTCATCAGCAAGCCTGCTCATGGCCAAAGCGGGGAGGGAATCGCTCTGGGCTATGGCGGGTGTGCTTCCCCCGCTCTGTACGGTACCCGTCGGTTGACTGTTGCTTAACGCTTGCTCAACCAAACTTCGAAGTACTTTGTCCGACACTGAAATTGCCGGGCACGGCTTAGACGCAGGGAGAGCCTGTGCGGTTGCAGGATCATGGTCTGCGCCAGACACTAAAAATGAACTCCCGGCGAAACCGACCCGATTAGCGTTCCCTCGAAGGCTGATCGCTCCGTCCGAGAGATCGTAGGTCTTTATTATTTGGGATTGAATGACATGCAAAGAGTTTCTCACTTCGCCTGTCGACCGCACGACGATTCTGGCGCTGAGCGGGGTGATCGCCGCCGGAGAGAGAAAAGAAACAGAAAAGCTACCTGATGAAAACTTTTGCGTGCGGCTCGCAGCATTGGGCGGATGGCTCGTGCTTTTGCTGATTTCGTATTTGCCCCATTCGATCCCTGCGTCGGCTACGTAAAAAGCCTCGGCGCTCCCCCTCAAGTTCGTCAAAATCTTGAAGTCACTTTGTAACATAATTCTCGCGCCCACACCTACGGTTAACAAGAGAGATAGAAGCAGCAGGGAGTTCAACAGAACCATTCCCCGCTCATCTGCAAATCGTTTGTGGCCTGTCCGCATGTCTCCAAACTCAATTGCGAAGTTCTACGCTGGTCGACAGAGTGGAGGTCAAATTGCCACTGATTTTCGGATCCGGATTCTCCACCTGGACCGAAAACGCGATCCGGATTCGCTTGATCGCCTCGAGCGAAGGGGTGTTGCCGAGGTCTGCGCCGGCGCTATCGTAATAGCTAAAAAGTTTGTCCAGGGCCGGAATCGTAACGTTGGCCACAAGGCAATCCCCATTGCGCCGGATAATTTTGGCGCCGGGGCAGGTCGAGGTCGGCGCCGTGAGTTCGTAGCGGATATTTTCTCGCGGCTCCGTGTCTGCACAGTTACCGTTGCCGTTCAGATCCATTTGCACATGGACCGTATTCGGTGTGGCTGTATAAACCCGATTGCATACAGTATCTACGTCACCGTCGGGATCATCGCTGCCGTCTGACTCCGAAGGTGGGCTGCCCGTGCCCCAAGATCCCGCATTTTTTAGGTCGCGAATCATGATGTCCAATGCACCCCTGGCATCTTCCAAAGTTGCCAACTTGGTCTCTTGCGCCATGTGATGGTACAGCTCGGAGCGGTAAAATCCGTAAAGAGCCGCGATCATGATGCCTCCGAGCAAAAGCGACAGCAGTTGCTCAGTCAATGTCGCCCCACGACTATTGTTGAGGATCGGCAGCATGGGAGTTTGCCCAGTAAATAAGGGTGGAAATCGTCATCTCATGGTTTTCATAATCCCGCCAAGACACCGTGACGCTGACTTGTTTCAGATTCGTGTCGAAAGCCGAATCGCTAATTGTCCAACAACGGTCGAATATTCCTCCGGCCATGCCGGTTGCAGACAATTCACGTTCGCCCGCGTTCGGGCAGCGATTTTCATTTGCCATATCGGTCTGCGATTTGAGCTGCTCCATTTTGTCTTGTGCCAGCTGGATGGCAACCGTTAAATTATCTGACCGTTTTTGCCCTCGAATCACTCCCACAGCGCTCAGCGAGTACGCCAAGACCGCAACCACCGTAATACTGGTAGCAACTAACACCTCATTAAACGTAAACCCCTGCTCACCCTTAAACAGGCTCAATCGACCGATCATCATGTCAACAATCCATGTTGCAGTCGCTCGGGGTACAAATACGGACTCTTCCTGTCGGGCTAACCACCACCTGT
>DASQUN010000376.1:0-3293 GCA_035641275.1 Candidatus Udaeobacter sp.
GATGAAGGGAATTCTGTTCAAGAGCATTCCGGGAGACGACCCGGCGAAAGCCGTCCGCGAGGTGCAGGAGGAAACCGACCGATGGGCAGATCGTGAAGGCGTCGAAGCGGTTAAATGTTGGGCCGGGTTCGTCTGCGGCAGACAGATGACACCGGTATCGGCGAAAACTGTGCGCGAGATGATCGACGGTGGAGTCATCGCGATTTGGCTGCCCGTCTTCACCCACGCCATCACCCTTAGCACGGTGGGAACCTACCGCCGCTTCCTCGATGGCAATAACGCCGAAGGATGGACTGGTCCAATGAGCTGGGATAAGGCGCTCGAGCGCGGCCATTACAACCTCGATGAAAGAGGCGAGCTGAAAGCGGAGGTGCGCGAGATCATCCGGATCTGCGCCGATAAGAATGCCGCGCTTTTCTTTGGCCATGCGACACCCAAGGAGAGCTACAAGCTCGGCGAGGAAGTGGATAAAGTCGGTCTTAAACGGGCCGTCATCGATCATCCGTTCAGTCCGTTCATCAATCTATCGGCGGAGCAGATGAAAGAGCTTTCCCGGTTCGGCATTCTCTTTAACTTTACATTCGACGAGCTTTCGCCGCTGCTCGGCGTCGATCCGCAGATCATGTACAACACGATCCGATCGGTCGGGCCGGAACATTTCACGCTCTCGAGCGATGCCGGCGAGCCGTTGTTTCCGGATTCCGTCGAGGCGATGCGTTTGATTCGCGGCTACATGGAAGCGTTTGGTCTTTCGCGCGACGAGCTTTATACCGTTTGCACGCGCAATCCGGCGAAAGTAGTCGGGCTCACGCTGAACTGACGATCAAGCCACCATCTAGCAGCCTCCGTCACGCAGCGGCTAAAAGACTCACGATACAATGTCTACGCTAGAATAGCTGACATTGTTCTCGGCCTGATTGTTTATTGGCCCTGCGGATTGAGAGCAGAAGTCTAGAGTTCAATGTTTAAGGTCCCAACGAGTTGAACTTGGAACATGGAACCTGACCATCCTTTCCCTTTTGCTCCTCCAGGCTTCGTCGTGAGCTCAGCCGAACGGCTCACCCATCGATAGCCTGTCATAGTTTTTCTCGCAGGACGACTAAACGGCTAGAATCCCGCAAGAAACGTTTTCAAGACATTGCCGAATCGGCCCCGCCGCCCTTCCGTAAGCCTCATTTTTCTTTCATCACTACGTCATTGACGGTTTCGCGGAACTATCCGATAGCGGCTTCCCCGGCCTTCGACCATTTCGCAAGCGCGGACATCAATTCAGCAACGGGATGGCATGAAACGTCAGAACTTTCGATCGAACCGCCATCGTTCTACGGCTCGGACTACACCGGCGTACTACAATCAAAATATTGGTTGTCATGATCTTGCGGGTCCCGATGGCTAGGATTAAGACAAAGCCAATCCATGAGGGCGCAATGCTGACGCGACGGGAGTTTCTGAAAGCGGGCGTAACGGCGGTTACCGCAGGCACGTTGGGAGCCGGTTGCAGTCTGCGCGTTCCGCCGGTGACGGACCAAACATCCCACCGGCCCTGGGCGCTACCACAAACAGCCTGGATTCTTTTCATGCGCTGGCACGATCTTCTGTTCCTCCACTGGCCGATTCGCCCGGAATCGATCCGACCATTGATTCCAAGCGCGCTCGAGCTCGACACTTTCGACGGATGGTGTTGGATTGGTGTTGTTCCGTTCCGGATGACGGGAGTTCGGCCGCGTTATGTTCCCATACCGTTTGCTTTTCCCGAACTGAACGTCCGAACCTACGTGAAAATGCCAGGCCGAAGCGGCGTCTGGTTTTTCAGCTTAGATGCAGCGAGTTGGATTGCGGTCAGAGCCGCGCGATGGTTTGGGCTGCCTTACTACGATGCCCGAATGACAGTAGAGTTGGAGGGTGATTCCGTCCACTATCAGAGCGTGCGTGTCCACGAGACTGCGCCCGCGGGGTTCGACGCTTCCTATAGACCGACCGCAGCGATTTATCACGCCGCTCCGAGCACACTCGATCACTGGCTCACTGAAAGATATTGTCTCTATGCGGCGCGAAAGCCCGACCAAGTCGTCTATGGTGAGATCCATCATGCGCCGTGGCCGCTCCAACCGGCTGAGCTGGAGCTGCGTGTCAACACGATGACGCAGCCGCTCGGAATTAAGCTACCCGATACGAAACCCATTGGCCACTTTGCTCGCTACCAGGAGGTGGTTGCCTGGCCAGTCGTTCCTCTCGAGAGAAAATAGTTAGGCCCAGTGAAAAATTTTTATTTGTTCTTCGGCTGAGCCGGAAGGCCTGTTTCAATCGGCAGGGTTGTCGATTCTTCGAGATTTTCGTGTGTGAGATAGCGGTGTCGAGACTAAAAGGCATCGAGAATGGCCCTGTGCAAAGACAAACAGCTTGTGGCCGGTTTTGACTTTGTATAGATTCGGCGAAGATTGTCCAGCGAAAGGAGACCAACAATGGAGAGATTTCTCGCCAAGTACTCCGACTATATCTATGCGCTCATGCGGATCATCGTCGGTTTGTTATTTGCTTGTAACGGAGCCAGAAAGCTCTTCGGTGTCTTTGGCGGAATGGGAGGCGCGGGGGATGCGGCTCCGCTTTTTTCACAGATGGGATTGGCAGGCATCATCGAATTTTTTGGTGGGCTCCTCATCGCATTGGGGCTCCTTACGGGCTACGTGGCCTTTATTGCCAGCGGGGAGATGGCCGTTGCTTATTTTCAGAATCATTTTCCGAAAGGTTTCTGGCCTATTTTGAATACCGGAGAGCGGGCGGTCTTCTATTGCTTCGTTTTCCTCTATATCGCGAGCCGCGGAGCCGTCGCCTGGGGTCTCGATCAGGCGTTTCGCCGGCGGCGCAGGTGGTGATCAAGGGTCCGCCATAGTGGCTTCGATGCGATCCGATGCCTCCGGAACTATTCGCTGGAATATTCATTATCATTTGCGATCACCCTTGACGATGAAAGCTGAACCGAAGGGGCGAGGCTGGAGGCCGCGGACGTAGAAGCGTACGGGTGCTGCCAGGCCCGGACCCTTGGAATAAGTAGCGAATGGGGTTGGCAGGGTGAACATTGAGGCAAAGACCCATCGGCTGCGGCCGGAAGGCTTGCCCCTGAGCACTTTCGGGGGGATTCCTCTGAAAGCTTCCTACGGATGCTAGCCTATAGCGTATGCAAAGGAGTGCAACGGGTTTTTTAACGCTGAAGTCCTGGTTAACGAATCCCAAAATTGGCTCCTCGAACCACCACAATTGCGGGTCGCTTGGGGGCTCACGGAGTAACAGGTGGT
>DASQUN010000377.1:0-2151 GCA_035641275.1 Candidatus Udaeobacter sp.
TGACCGCGGTAGACGCGATCGATCATCAGGCTTTCCTTGGCGCCATGAAGGATCGCCTTCTGCCCCCCTTCGCTAATGGCATGCCTTTGCGCGATCTTGTAGAGCAGATGCGCGTGCTCGACATCCATCACGACGTGCTCCGCGTTGTTGATCTGGTTCTTCAGAGGAATCCCCAGATCGCGGGCGAATAATTCGCCGATCCGCTGTGACAAGGATCCGCGCTTAATCAGCTCGCTTGAATTGCGCATCTCGAGAATGGCCGAGGCGGCGATAGCTTCCAGCCAAGATCGCTGCGCGATGTGCAGCCAGGAATAAAAGCAAGCGGTTGCGCCTTCCAGTACCGGCGTGCGATCGAACGCCTTTGCCTCCAGACCTAAAACGGCGCCTTCTTTCATCGCCAGCGTAATATGATCATCCTTGCCTTCGCTTTGGTTACCGATCAGCTCGTCCTGCTCGTGCTCCCAGATGAGCCGTTTCACATCGAGCGGCGCCGCCCCCTGTACATACCCCCAACAATCGCGCCGGTTTTTGACATAATAGACCATTTGGATCGAGTACTGCTGCGCGCGTTCGGCGGAGAATTTAGTATTCAGCAGCCGCCGAAACGGCGGCGTGTCGAACTGCGCGTTGCATAGGCGCACCAATTCGTTCCACATATTTTTTATCTCGTCTTCGGCCGCGCTCATGAGACTCGTTCCTTCGAAATCGTCAACTTTCGATGAATTATCGGATCTCCAGTGCCTGAGTGTCGGTTTTCATGTCACGACCGGACTCGGCTTCGGCTTGTACCCTACGTAAGTTTCTGCTGTCTAACAACCGATCCATCTCGGTGCGTCACAAAATCAGATGTCACGAAGCCTTGTTTCAAACTCCAAAGGCCAAACTCTTGATCACGACCGGCACGAAGCCCTCTCCTTCGACCGGCTCGCCTACGTCAATAAAGTCGAGTTCGGACAGACTGATCTCGTCAATACAAGGCAAATTCCATCTGCGAGAGAGCACTCCGCCCACCACTCGCGCGACGTTCTGGTCGAACACCAACAGTTGAGGAATGTCCTCGGAGCCCAATTCCGTGAGAGCCTGGTCGATGCCTTTGGCCAACTCTTGCGCGGCACCATAACCCAAAAAAGGCGGCGATGTAAAAATCAGCGCAAAGGGTGAACCACACACCTCGGGATCCCGCGCCTTTAGCGTTTCTTTTACGACGTTGGCCGTGCGCTCTGCAACCGGCGCATCCCAATCCACTCGGGTCACAAAGACTCTGAGATTCCGAATGGGAAGCCGCGCATTCTCCGGTACGAAGATAGTCTCACCGCTCAACTGTACGGTATATTGCGATGCGCCGATGACTGTCGCCCGAATGCCTTCGCCGGATTCGACAATCGCGAAGCCTCGCCTTTCCGCGTCCTTCTTGATGGCACGGGCAAGATACGGGCCTAAATCACCGAAGCTGTCGTTTTCCCGACCGTAAATGTACTCTGAAACTCCGCCAGAAAAAACGATTCCATTGAACGCCGGCAGCTCGCGGAAACCCGCCGTTACATAAAAGTCATTCCAGGGCGGATCCCCACCGGTTAAACCGTCAAACAATGCTTTTGACATGCGGGCGGCCATACGGGTCCGCCGTTCATCATTGATTTGGTCACCGACATTTAAATCCAAGCCGAGGTCTTCAAGAAAGCGCCTGCCGGCTTTCTCCAGCCGAGTCACAATGCCGGAGCCATCGTAAGCAATCAGACGCGCGCCGACATTGAGGGCGATGCTGCGCCTAATACGACCGCCTTCGATCATACTGACCTTGGTTGTCCCGCCGCCGAGGTCGATATTCAGGAGGGAAAGACCTTCTTCGCGACTTTTCTCAACCGCTCCCGATCCATAAGCGGCCATGATCGTTTCCAATGTCGGGCCGGCCGTGGCACAGACAAACTTTCCGGCCTCGTCCGCGAACAGCTCAGCAATCTTGGCGGCGTTGTCTCGCCGCGCCGCCTCGCCGGTGACGATGACCGCTCCCGTGTCTATTTGATCGCGCGTCAAGCCCGCTTTTTGAAAGGTAGAATCGACGAGCTCCCTTAAAGGCTCAGCCTGAATACGCCAATCGCCTGCGAAGGGCGTGAGGAGAATCCGCGAGCGCGCGATCACGACCCGCTCGAG
>DASQUN010000378.1:0-16461 GCA_035641275.1 Candidatus Udaeobacter sp.
AAGGGCGCGGCTAAAGCGACTGTCACGCTCGGGTGAAAAGGAAATCGACAGGGGTTCCCCTTTGACCATCGCATCACGGAGGATCGCTTCATGGCCGAAAAAATTCGGCAATGATTTTGCCGCGAGTTCTGGAAAACCGAGCTGCGCCGAAAGGGTCAATCCGCTTTCTTCTTCCAGCAGATAAATGGCCCCGCAAGAGAAGCCCATGACGTTCAAGTAATGGGCCAAAATTTCTGCGAGAAGCGCTTGAGTATCCACCGCTTTTCCGTCGAGGAAATTTTCTCCTATGCTGGCGAGAACGGAAATCTGCGCTCTTTGAGACGCGCAGCGCCGCGCCAGCTGAGCGCTGAGTTTGGCGTGATGATCGACCTGATTCGCCAGACGCTCTTGATGTACGGCGGCGAGCGACTGGCTGTTGTCGATCGCGGCAACCGGGGCGGCTTCCAGGCTGTGCCGCAAAGCCTGGAGGGCTTCGCGAAAATCGGGCGTGGTCGGAACCAGGGCGTAGGCCCCCACTCTTCGGGCCAGCTCTTTATCCGCCTCCTGGTCATAGTAGTTACTCAGCAGCACGACGGGTATCCCAGCCAGCTCGGGATCGCTGCGCACCTTCATACAGAGATGAAAACCGTCCATGACCGGCATAAGAACATCCGAAAGTATGGCGTCGGGACGAATCGCCCGCGCCTTCGCAAGCCCCTCCGCTCCGCTGGTGGCGGTAATCACATCGAAGCCTAGCTGACTCAGGTAAGTGGCGGACAGTTTTAGCTGCGCCGGCTCGTCGTCAACGAGAAGGATCCGCTGCTTTTTGCCGGGGTTTCCCGCATACGTGTGCCTGGGGGGTAGGTAAGAATGAATCGTCGCGATCAAGAGAGAAGGCTCAACCGGCTTGAACAGGTAGTCCGTGAAAGGCGCAGCCGCGAAGCGCATGTCGTCCGCTTGAGCGATCAGACCGGTCAGGGCTAAAATCGGAATTTTTTCGCCCCCGGCAACCTCCCGGAGCTTTGAGACCAGATCAAACCCGTTGATATCCGGCAGCAGCAGGTCCTGGAGAACGAGATCCGGCAGGTTCTTGGCCATCAGCTCGAGAGCTTCCGCGCCGTTCGCCGCCTCAAGGACGCTGTACCCTTCGGCTGCCAATGCGGTACGCACCATCTTCCGGGAGATCGGGTTGTCTTCTATCAGCAAGATTTTTTGCTGCTCGTCCATCGTTACCTGCGGTCGCTCAAAGGCCCTTCAGGAAAGTGGGGTCGTGCGATCGTATCGATAGCCAACGGATGCTCATGTTCTTAGATTTTTGTCTGTTGCAAGCGCCGAACGATTCACCTTTGTCGATGGCGACTGCTTGCGCAAATAGCTCGCGATGGTAGCGGGTACGGTTCGGGTATCGATGGGCTTGGAAATATAACCATCCAATCCGGCGGCAAGAATACGCTCCTCATCGCCTTTCATCGCGTAAGCCGTAAGGCCGACCATGGGGACATGCCGAGTCGTGGGGTCGCGCCTGAGCTGACGGGTGAGCTCGAGGCCGTCGATGCCGGGAAGTTGAATATCGACGAGGATCAGCTGGGGCGTGAACTCCTTCAGAACTTGCAAGGCTTCGCTCGCGTCGGCCGCGGTGCGCACGAGATAGCCCTCAGAGGAAAGCAGCACCCGCGTGAGCTTTAGATTGGCAGGATCGTCGTCGATCACGAGTATCCGTTCATCCGCCATAGTAACCTCCCCGTGTTGTTTCGGTTTCAGAATCCATCGGAACGTGGCGTTTGAGCTCGTTCAGAATCGCCTCGATGCCATGGCGGCCCTTGAGCGCCACCGACTGAGCTGAGGACTCGAGCCGAAGCCTGTCTGCGGCCGTGATGTCTTTGTTGGTCCAAACAATGACCGGGACCCTTTGGTAAGTAGGCAGCTCTCGGAGCCGGTCCAGGAAATCAAAGCCGTCCATCCCGGGCATCAGCAGGTCGAGCACGACGGCGGCGAACTCGTCATTAACCGCTGCTTCGAGGCCGTGTCGGCTGTTCGAGTGGCAGGACACCTGATAACCGCTGGCTTTGAGCGCCGCGCTCGCGACTTTCAAGGTCGTGGAGTCATCGTCCACAACCAAAATTTTTCTGTTGCTATCGCGCGCGCCACCGCGCACGCGTGCCTGTTCAATGGCGTTCATCAGGGTATCGGGGGAGATCGGCTTCGTGAGGTAGTCCTCGACCGGGAAGGCCTTGGCCACCTCGCTTTCCGGCACAACGGTAACGACAATCACGGGCGTTTCCTGATTCGGTCCCAGGGTGCGAATCGAATGCAGGACGTCCCATCCGACCATGTCGGGTAAAATCAAATCGAGCAGGATGGCGTGGTACGGCGTCGTCCGCGCTTTGGCGAGAGCCTCCGTTCCGGATCTGGCCGTGTCCGGGACGTAACCGGCTTGCAGAAGGATTCTGGCCAGCCATTGAAGGTCCTTCTCATTGTCTTCAATGACGAGAACCGTCGGCCGGTCTTTGATCGAAGGCGTTGTGACCTGACCATTCCCTTCGGCGGCTGTATGGGACAAAGTGATTCTTGGAAGAACCGCATAAAACAGACTGCCTCGACCATGAATGCTCTGGACCCCGACCTCTCCGCCTTGGGCTTCCACGAGCTTCTTCGTCAGCGCGAGTCCGAGGCCGGTGCCTGGGTAGCGCTTGGAGGTGCCGCCATCCAATTGTTGAAATTCGACAAAGAGTTTGTGGATCTGGTCCGCTTTCATTCCCACGCCGTTGTCTTCCACCTCTAGACGGAAGCGGTCCGAACCTTCCGGCAGCGCGCGAATGACGATGCGCCCCCGCTCGGGCGTGAATTTGGTGGCGTTGGCGAGATAGTTGTAGAGGACCTGCTTTAGCTTAGCGGGGTCGATGAAGACATTCTCAACCGCCGGGGAGATTTCGGTCTCCACGTCGAGCTGCTTCTGCGTCGTCAAAGCATGGAGGATCTGCTTTACCTCGAAAACGATCCGGCTCAGGCTGACCGCCTCGGGTTTGATCTCCAGGCGTCCGGCCTCGATTTTCGCAAGGTCGAGGATATCGTTGATGAGATGGAGGAGATGGCGGCCGCTGGCAAGAATATCTCCGAGGTATTCTTTGTGATCGGTGGAGACGGGCCCGACCCTGCCGTCGTGCATGAGCTGCGCAAAGCCGATGATGGCATTAAGGGGAGTTCGCAGCTCGTGCGACATATTGGCGAGGAACTCGCTTTTCAGTCGATTCGCCTCATGCACAAGCCGATTCTGTGCCGCCAGCTCCTCGGTCTTGCGGTGCAGCTCTTCCTCATAGCGCGCCTGAGTCGTGATATCTTCAATCGCCAGCAGCACCATTGCCGAGTCGGTGCCGTTGCGGCGCAGGCGGCGCGCGTTGAGACGCACGATCCTGCGTCCGACGCCGGGAATATCCCTGTCCACATTGAAATCGACCAAGGGAGTGTCGTGGGAAAAGATTTGTTCCAAGAGCGTACGCAATCGGGGCTCGTTCCACACACCATACGCCAGTTCATAGAATATTTTGTTCTCGGTTTCTTGCGGCGTCGTTTTGAAGGCCCGGTAAAACGAACGGTTGGCCGACTTCACACGGAGATCTCTATCGAGCACCAGGAGCGGGTGCCTGACGGTGTCCACGACGCTCTCGGCGAAGATACGGCCGTCTCGTATCAAAATTTCAGCCTGTTTGCGTTCCGTGATATCCCGGATACTGGTTGTGACCACCATTCCCTCATCGGTTTCCAAGGGACTCAGGCTGATCTCCACCGGAAACTCGCTTCCGTCCTTGCGCCGGGCGTAGAGATCGAGCCCGCCGCCCATCGGTCTTACGTGCGGATCATTAAAATAATGCTCGCGATGGACGACATGGATTTGGCCGTAACGTTCGGGCAAGAGCATTTCGACCCGTTGCCCGACCATCTCTTCGCGCTTGTAGCCGAAGAGTCTTTCCGCTTGCGTGTTGACGAAGGTGATGATTCCGCTCTTTTCCGCCATGACCATCGCGTCGGGCGCCGAATCGATCAGGCTCCGAAACCTCGCCTCAGCGTGCCTGCGCTGGCTGACAAAGCGCCAGAGGAGATAGCCAACGCAGCCGGTAACGCCGGCGGCTATGAGATAGGCGACCAGGAGCTTACTCAGGCCTTGGTCGCGCAGCGCGAATGCATTGGCCTCGGGTTGCTGAACGATGGCTCCCCAGCCGTAAGCCGGCACCGGCTCGTAAGCCACGGCATGCCTTTCGTTTTCCATCGGGTCCGAAACCACTTCGATGCCTCGCTCACCCCGAAGCACCTTCTCGACTACCGGAACTTTCGAGTAGTCCAGAATCTCGCCTCCGCTGGTAATATGCGGATCAGCAGCAACGCCTCCTTTTTGGTCGACGATGAGAACCCGCCCGTTCGGTCCGATCGCGATGCCTTGAGTCCATCCGAGCAGAAAACCGACGTCAACGTTGGCGACAAGAATGCCGGCGCGCTTTCCGTCCGCGGACGTGATCGGCGCTGCGACGGCCACAACCATGTTCTTTTCGCCGGTTGTTCTCTGGTAAACCCTGGAAACATAAGGTTGCCAGTTCTTGTTTACCGTTTGGTACCAGTCCCGATTGTTGACATTTCGGCCCTTCTGGTCAGGGGTGGCGGGGGTAACCGCCACGACATTTCCTTGAACGTCGGTAATATAGATCCGGTCAATAAATGGAAAATCCTTCGGCACTTCGCGGAGAATGCTGATGGCTTCCGCCCAATGGTTGGCGCCTACCAGCTCTCGAAAGCGCACCCGGGAAGCGAGCGAGACCGTGATATCGACCATCCGATCGAGCTTTTCTTTGAGTGCTGTCGCTGCAAAGTAAGCGACGGCTTGGCGCTGTGAGAGGGTGAAGCTGGTGAAATCTCGCCGCGTGCTCCAGTAGGTGAGAAACGCGGTCGCTACGAGCGACGCGACGATAAGAAAGAATCCTACGGAGATTGCCAAGCGGCGTTTTTTTTCGTCGTGAGTCAAAAAATTGATGAAGCGGTGGGGGAGCCTTGTGACGGCCACCTTTTTGTCTCCCTATTTCGACCAATGATTATGACTTCTGAAAATTGGCAACGGTGCTTTCCTCAACCCATTTCAAGAAGCCGCTTTCCGGTATGCGCCACTGGGCGCCGACCTTTAGGCCCGGCATTTCCTTACGCCGGATCAGCCTGTGAAGCGTGCGTTTGGATACCTGAAGCATGGCGGCCGCCTCATCGATAGTCAAAAATCGCCCCATGGTGCCTGCTTGTATCAAAGTTGTCTCCTGCGCTGGGAATAGTGACCGGTGGCGAGCAATGGCTGTGCCACGTATCTAGGAGCTCTAACTATTGGTAATCTCAGAAATTGGCAGAAGGAAACCACGCCATGAAACGCTGGTCGAGTGACACAAATGAACAGTCAGGGACAGGAAAACGAACCAGCGACAGAGCGGCAACGAACGGTCAGGGCGGCTTCAACAATAGACAATTTGTTCGCGCGAGGACGGCGTTATCCTCTGATGGTATTAGCGTCAACTTGAAGGAATGATTTGTCGGTCTTACCTGGGCATGCTGGCATTGGCGCGGTAAACGCCGGTGATCAAGCGAACAGTGAGCGCTGCGGCGACGGTTTATCGATGCCGAGGTTTTGCATCTTGTAGGAGAGGATCCGTCGAGTGACGCCCAGGCTCATGGCCGCGTGGGTCTTGTTCCAGTCGGATCTTTCCAAGGCGGCAGTAATGATCGCCCGCTCGAATTGTTCGACCGCTTCGATGAGGCCTTTGTTTCCTATACTCGTGGTCGCGTTGGAGGCGATCGCTTGAGACGGCGGCTCGACCACGCGCAAGACGGCAGGCGGCAGGTGGTGGGTCTGGATCTCTTCTTCGTTACACACGGTGAGCGCCCGCTCGATGGCGTTTTGCAGCTCGCGCACGTTGCCCGGCCAATCATGGGCGCAAAGCGCGGCGAGAGCAGCGTCGGAGATCGTTTCAGCATTGTATTTATGCGAGTGAGACGCCAAATTTAAGAAGTGACGAGCCAACTCTGGAATGTCGGACTTCCGGTCGCGCAGCGGTGGCACGTCGATCACGAACAAATTGATGCGATAAAAAAGATCCATACGAAAGCGGCTGTTTTTGACCGCCTCTTCCAGATCTTGATTGGTCGCGCAGATAACGCGCACATTCACGTTGATTTTCTCTTCGCCGCCGACGCGTTGGAACGAGCGCTCCTGCAACACCCGCAGCATCTTGGCTTGCGTCGACAGCGGCATGTCGCCGATCTCGTCCAAAAAAACGGATCCGCCGTTGGCTTGCTCGAATTTGCCCCGGCGCCGGGAAATGGCGCTGGTAAAGGCGCCTCTTTCATGGCCGAAAAGCTCGCTTTCGATCAGCGTTTCCGTGAGCGCAGCGCAGTTCACGTCGACAAACGGCCTTGACACCCGAGCGCTCGAATAATGAAGCGCTCGTGCGACCAGTTCCTTGCCGGTACCGCTCTCGCCCATAATCAGCGCTGTCGCGTCAGTGGGTGCGGCCTGTCGTATGAGATCGCGAACTTTCGCCATGGCGGGCGAGCTGCCGATCATATGCTCGAGTCTATAAGCCTCTTTTACGTCCGAACGGAGCTTTGTGAGATCCTGTTGCTGGCGCATTATTTTGACCGCGTTAGCGAGCGACACGACCATGCGCTGGACGTCGACGGGTTTGGTGAGATAGTCGATGGCTCCGCCTTTGAGAGCTTTAACCGCGTTGTCAACTGAATCCGATGCTGTAACGACAATGACCGGGACTTCCGCCGATCGAACACGGGCTTTCGCGAGCAACTCCAGCCCCAAGGCATCCGGCAGGTGGAGGTCGAGCAGTATCAGGTCGGGCTTGTCTTCGCCGAGCGTCCGAAGAAATTCCTGGCCGGTAGTGACGACCTTGATGGAGTATCCTTCCGACTCGGCGATGGACTGGACCAGCCGGCCGGAAGGCGGGTCATCCTCGGCATACAAGATTTGCACGGCGGCGTTAGCGTTGTCCATACATAATCTCCAGGCGCTACTCTTGTCCTCTGGTCGGACTCAAGGCTGCTTTGCCTCTTTGGCTTGCCGGATACAAATGCTCGGCCACCAGCTGCGCGAGCGTGCGCGTGTCGATCGGCTTGGAAATATAGCCGTCGCAGCCTGCGGCAAGGATTTTTTCCTTATCGCCCTTCATGACGTAAGCGGTCAGCGCGAGAATCGTGATATCTTGCGTCGCTGGATCGGATTTGAGGCGACGCGTCAATTCCAGTCCGTCGATACCCGGAAGCTGTACGTCCATCAGTATCACTCGGGGATGAAATTCTTTCAAAACATTCAAAGCCTCGTCCGCATCGACGGCGGTGCGCACCTCGTAGCCTTCCGTCGTGAGCAGGATGCGAACGAGCTTCATGTTCATTGGATTGTCATCGACGATAAGAATAGGTTCTCCGACCATAGTTGACCTCTTTGTTTTTAAATCTTCTCGGGTTGAAGGCGATTCGCGCTCCTATCATTGGGCCGTAATGTTTCTGACTCTAAAGCAGGCCTTCAGCTCGCGCAGGAGTTCGTCCGCTATATCGTTTTTCGCCAGAATCGAGTCCGCCTCGGATCGGAGCCGGCGGCGCTCCGCGTCCGTAAGATCCTTTCCCGTCCAGACGATCACCGGGGTCTGGCGACCCTCTTCGGTCATTCTGAAGCGCTTGAGAAAATCGAAGCCATTGATTTCGGGAATGACGAGGTCGAGGACGACGGCGGCCGGCCGCTCCTGGGCTGCGGCTCTGAGCGCGCTCGGGACGTCTTGCATGCACAGGGCTCTATAACCTAGCTCTCCGAGTGTCTTTTCCGCGAGCTTGAGCGCCGATGCATCGTCATCCACGACCAGAATCGGCTGGTGGCTGCTCGGTGCCACTCCGCAGCGCTTGAGCGCTTTTAGAACCTCGCCCGAAGAGACGGGCTTGGCGAGGATTTCTTTGACTTCATAACCTATGCCTATCCCCTTGTTGGCCAGAACGGTGACGATGACTACCGGCGTCTCAATGTTGAGACCGCGTTCGCGAATTTTTCCAAGCACAGCCCGGCCGCTCATGTCTGGAAGCATCATATCGAGCGTGATTGCGTCAAAGCGCCGCTCGCGGCAACGCACGACGGCTTCAGCGCCGGTGGCTACGGTTTGCACGCCGTAACCGGCTGTCGAGAGCTCGCGAGTGAGCCAGGCGCGATCTTTCACCTCATCTTCAATAACGAGGATGAGCGGACTTCCAGGCGAAGCCACGGCGGATGGCTGTTCATCCATGAATTCGCCAAGCACGCGCGGCACCCGCGGCAAGACGGCATAGAAGATGCTGCCTCGATCTGGCGCGCTGCTCACGCCGACGTGGCCCGCCTGCGCTTCGACGATTCTCTTTGTGAGTGCCAGCCCCAAGCCGGTTCCGGAGTATTTCTTGGCGGTGCTGGCGTCGAGCTGCTGAAACTCGACGAAGAGCCGGTCCAGATCCTCGTTGTGGATACCGATCCCGGTGTCTTCGACTTCGATGCGGAAGTAATCTCGGTTCTCGGGTTTGGCCCGGAGAGTCACGGTGCCTCCCTCGAAAGTGAACTTGAGGGCGTTGGAGAGATAGTTGTAAAGGATCTGTTTGAGACTCCGCGAGTCCGCCACAATGCCGGTGAGGGATGGATCGATCTCGGTTGCCAGCTGGATCCGTTTATGCGCCGCCAGCGTGCGCACGATCTCGCACACCTCTTTCGCCACAATCTCGAGGTCCACCGGTCCAGGCCTGAATTCCATCTTTCCGGCTTCGACTTTGGAGAGGTCGAGGACGTCGTTGATGAGCTGGAGCAGGTGCCTGGCGCTGGTCAGAATATCGCCCAGGTATTCTTTGTGCGGCGGCGAAACCGGCCCGACCCTGCCGTCGTGCATGATCTCCGCAAAGCCGATGATGCCGTTGAGCGGCGTGCGCAGCTCATGCGACATATTCGCCAGAAACTCGCTCTTGAGACGGTTGGCTTCCTGAACGCGCCGGTTCTGAGCCTCTAACTCCTCATTCTTGGTGCGAAGCTGCCCTTCCAGCTGCTTTCGGTCGGTGATGTCGCGGATCGAGCTGGTCACCAAGGTCTCTTCTTCGGTTTCGAGCGGGCTCAAGCTGATCTCGATCGGAAATTCGCTGCCGTCCTTGCGCATGCCGTAGAGCGTCAATCCGGCGCCCATCGGACGCACCTTGGGACTTTGGAAAAATCCGTCTCGATGCCGCGGATGCTTGCTCCGGAAGCGCTCAGGTATCAGAGTTTCCACGGGTTTCCCCAGCAGTTCGGACCGGTTGTATTTGAAGAGTTGTTCCGTCTGGGCGTTGACCAAAGCGATTTCTCCCTGTTTGTTGACGATCACGACCGCGTCGGGAGCAGACTCGAGCAGCCCGCGAAACTTAGCTTCGGCCTTTTTCCGGTCCGTAATGTCGCGTATGGCGCTCATGGCAAAGGTGCCTTCTTCGGTGGTCAGCGGGCTCAGGCTGATTTCGACCGGGAACTCGTTACCGCCTTTGCGGCTCGCATAGAGCTCGAGCCCCGCGCCCATGGTGCGGGTCTTGGGCTCGGCAAAATAGCCTGTGCGGTGAGCCACGTGACCGCCCCGGAACTTTTGCGGTAGGAGAATTTCAACCGGCTTTCCCAATAGCTCTTCCCGTTTGTAACCAAACATCTCCTCCGCTTGTCCATTGATTAAAACGATTCGCCCCGTGTTGTTGACCATGACGATGGCGTCAGGAACCGTGTCAAGCAGGCCGCGGTACTTTGCCTCAAGGGCCCTGCCGTGACTAAGGACCTTCAGTTGCGTTACGTCCTTCTGAGTTACCGCGACGAACCGGAGCCGACCCTGATCGTCGTGCACCGCCTTGGTTGTGATATCGACATAGATGACCGAGCCGTCTTTTTTCCGGCGCACCGATTCCCGGACGGTCGGGTTGCCTTCGATCGCTTCGCGCGTGGCCCGGCGCGACTCTTCGACCAGTTCTGGCGGCACGATAAGATCGTAAAGGTTGTTTCCGACGGCGGCCTCCTTGGTATAACCGAAGATCGCTTCGGCCCCGGCGCTCCAAAATAACACCTGACCTTCCGCTGAAACGGCGATGAGCGCGTCCGGAGCCGTGTCAACCAAGGCCATGCCAAGATCTTGGCTTTGCATCAGCGCGTCCGAAGCCTTGTCGCGCGCCCCGAGCCGGTTTTTTGCAGGTTTTTCGGTTTCCATAATGATCTTCCTCAGAGTCCAGATACGTGACGTTCCAATTCTCTGACCACGGCGTCGATTCCGCCTTGGGCTTTGAGCGTGATGGATTGGGCTGCATGGCTCAGGCGATCTCGATCCTCCGGAGTGATGTCCTTATTGGTCCAGACGATAACGGGAGTATTTTGGCACCCGGAAATTTCCCTGAAGCGATCCAAAAACTCGAAGCCATCGATGTCGGGCATGAGGAGGTCGAGTACGACGGCGGAAAAGCCATCCTCCGCGGCGGCGGCGGCCAGACCGCTTCTGCCGCCGGTGTAGCAAACGGCTTCGAATCCGCTGGAATGCAGCGCTGCGCTGGCCATCTTAAGCGTATTCTGATCATCGTCTACGACGAGGATTCTTTTATGTGTCCCGTTGGGCCGTATCCGGGCCTGACGGAGCGAGTTCACCAAGATTTCCGCAGAAGCCGGTTTGACCAGATAGTCTTGGATTGGGAAAGCCTTTGCCAGTTCCTTCTCCGTGACGACGGTAATGACAATGACCGCAACGTCGCGATTGGGGCCGCTGGCGCGGATCGAATGAAGCACCTCCCAACCGGCCATGTCCGGCAAGATCAGATCGAGGAGAATGCCCCCGTAGGTCGTCGTCTGAGCTTTGGCCAATCCCTCAGCTCCGGTCTTCGCTACGTCGATCGAGTAACCGGCTCCTCGCAGCACCTTCGAAAGCCACTCAAGATCTTTGTCGGTATCGTCGATGACCAAGATTTTGGCCGCCGCCGTGGGCGGAGCTATAGAAGGACCGCTCTCCGTTCGGATTTTTTGTTGCTCCTGGGTGGGGGTCGGCAGGACGGCGTAAAATAGACTTCCGGCGCCATAGACGCTCTGGACGCCGACTCGTCCGCCCTGCGCCTCCACGAGTTTCTTGGTAAGCGCAAGGCCTAGCCCGGTACCTTGATGCCGCTGCACGGAGCCGGCCTCGAGCTGCTGGAACTCGACGAACAATTTCTCGATCTGGTCGGCTCTGATCCCAGTGCCCGTGTCTTCTACCTCCAAACGAAAATACTCTGAATCCTCAGGCAGCGCCCGGATCGTGATCCGGCCATTGTCGGCGGTGAACTTGATGGCGTTGGAGAGATAGTTGTAGAGGATTTGTTTTAACTTCGCCGGATCGGTGATAACGCGCTCGACCGCCGGCGCGACGTCAATCTCTACGGTTAGACGTCTACTGGCGGTAAGACTCTGAAGGATGTTCCGTACCTCTCCGATCAGCTGCGTGAGTTCGACCGCTTCCGGACTGAAATCCATTCTCCCGGCTTCAATTTTGGCGAGATCGAGGACGTCATTGATGAGTTGAAGCAGGTGCTTGGAGCTGGTGAGGATGTCTCCTAGAAATTCTTTGTGGTCGGAGGAGACCGGGCCGACTTTGGCGTCGTGCATGAGTTGGGCAAAGCCGATGATGGCATTGAGCGGAGTTCTAAGTTCGTGCGACATGCTCGCAAGGAATTCGTTTTTCAATCGGTTGGCGGCTTCGAGGTCATGGGTTTTGATCGCGATCTCTGCTTCCGCGCGCTTGCGTTCGGTGATGTCACGCAGGACGCCGGTGAAGAAAACGCCTTTGTCGGTGCGCCAGGTGGCCAGCGAAAGCTCCAATGGAAACTCGCTGTCGTCCTTTCTGCGCCCGGCCAATTCGACGGTTTTACCGATGACCTTGGATTCCCCCCCGGCCAGGACACGATGGAACCCTTGCCGATGATCCTCGTGGAAGCGCGCAGGCATGAGCAACGTGATCGGCTGTCCGATCATCTCATCAGCGGTGTAGCCGAATAGCTGCAGGGCCGCTTCATTGAGATAGACGATTTTCCCCTGGGTGTCGGCGGTGACAATGCCATCATTAGCCGTTTCACTGACCGCCCGGAATTGCTCACGGCTATCGCTCAACTCAGCCGTCATGTTCTTGGCCAGCGTGATCGCCCGTTCCCGAGTGTTTACCAATGACCAGGTGATGCCAAAAAGAAGCAGGCTGATCGCAACTCCGCTGGCGGCGACTATGAGTGGCTCACGGTAATCGGTTGCGGCGTCGAAAGCCGGTAGCGTGATGAACCGTAAGGTCCAGGCATGGCCGCCAAAATTCATGCTCACCGTGCGGCTGAAGGCGGGACGATAGTCTTTGCCGAGGGCAGCGTCGTCAATGCCATCATAGAGCATCGACGCGGGTGTCATTTCAGTGCCGTCATATATCTCAAATCCCATGGTCGGCGAATTCGCTCCCACGACTCCGTGAATGAGATCGTTCACGCGAAATGGACTATAGACAAATCCCAGCAGAGCCGAGCTGCGCTGCGCGAAGGTTGCTAAACTTGAGCCCTCCCGATAGACCGGCAAATACATGAAGAAGCCAGCTTGAGTCTCCTGAGTTACTTCCTGAACGAGCAGGACTTTTGCCGAGAGTGCCAGCAGTCCTGTGTTTCGGGCGCGCTCCATCTCCGCCCGGCGCGCCGGCTCGCTAAACAGGTCGTAGCCGAAAGCACGCCGGTTTCTGCCCTCGAAAGGTTCGATATAGATGATCGAGTGATACTCGGGGCGATCCCCTTCCGGATGGATGACGTAGTCGGGAAAACCCTCGGCGCGTATGTTGGCGAGGTGGGCGGCCTTTTGCGACGGTCTCACCCGCAGCGAAAAGCCCACGCCGAGAATTCCAGGATATCGTTCATTGAGGTTTAGGTTGGTCACATAACGGCGCCATTGCTCCCGCGTCACGATACCTTTGTTGGCGGCGAACAGACCTTGGCCACCGCGCAGGACATCCTCATAGATCAGCAGCCTTTCAAGGATGGCCCGCTCAACCGGCCTGGCTTGACGGCCGAAGCGGGCGCTTGCGTCCTCGAAAACTTGCATCCGAGTATCGTTCCAAACCCAAGCGGTGGCGAGAATGGAGATTGCCAGGATCACCCAGGGGATGACGAAATGACGGTTTGGCCGGATGGGTTCCGTCGTGGAGAAAAGCTCCGGCAGTACTTTAGAGCCGATCATCGGATACTCTTTTATGTTTTGTCATGACCGAAGCGATCGGGATTTCTTGCGGGCGCGTCATCGGCCGGCTTCGATAAAACCTCATGGATCGTCGGCAGGAGTTCCGATCCCAGGCGCTTCTTAGCAATGAAAGCGTCGGCGCCATTTTCCAAAGCCGCGCGCTCATAGTGGCGTTCTGAATGAACCGTCAAGATGATCACCTTCGTCGCGGGGCTGTGAGACTTAATTTGTCTGGTTGCCTCAAAGCCGTTGACTTGCGGCATGGTGATATCCATCAAAACCACGTCCGGATGAAGTTCCCTGGTTGAGCGTATCGCTTGCTCGCCGTTCTCGGCTTCGCCGATCAGCAGGAATTCGGGATCTTGATTCAACAGATCGTGCAACACGCCGCGGAACCCTCGATCATCGTCAACGGCCAGGATGGTCGCGGTCATTGTGGACTCCTTTGCAGCATGCCTTTCCCTTGCTTCCTTTGCTGGTTGCAAGTATGCGGAAAACCGACCCTCGGGAGTATCGGGTGGATACCTTAGATCGAAGGAAAAAATACCCGAGGGCGGTTGGCAGTATGAAATTGGCTGCGCTTCGCGACTCGCAAACACTACCGCCCGAGTTGGCAGCCCCCATGTTAAAAGGAGCCGAAGAGCGCCTTCGAATGCTCACCGCCATGGTCAAAACGACTCAAACCAAAAGCCGCTCAAAACTAAGCACTCAAAACTGAAACCCTTCACGGCAAAACCAGCCCGATCTTGATCGCGTGGCGCACTAGACCGGCGGTTTCGTGAATATTGAGCTTGGCCATCACATTTCGCCGATGAGACTCCACCGTCTTGACGCTCATGCCGAGTTGCCGAGAGACTTCTTTGTTGGTTTTGCCTTCCGCGATGAGCTGCAGGACCTCTCGTTCCCGTTGCGTCAAGGCGTCCATGGCAACCGAGCCCCTGGCGAGGGCGGCTCTCACCACGCTTTCGGAAATGCTCGGGCTCAAGTAAGTTTCTCCTTGCAGAGCGGACCGGATGGCGTTCACAAGATCCGCCGCAGCCTGGGTCTTTAAAACATAGCCTTTGATGCCGGCGCGCAGCGCTTCGAGAACGTATTGCTCTTCTTTGTACATCGTGAGGAGAATCGTTTTGGTTCGCGGAGAGCCCGTTTGGATTTCACGCGCCGCGTCAATGCCGTTCAGGACGGGCATTGAAAAATCGATCAGCGCAATGTCCGGATGAAATACTTTCGCGAACTCCACGGCATCACGCCCATGGGAAACCTCACCCGCGATTTCGAATCCCTCCTGGAGAAGCAGATTCTTTAATCCCTCGCGGACGATCACATGATCATCAGCCAGCAGCACTCGGCAAGCCATTAAGTTTCTCCTGAGGCAAAGTGATGAATAGTTTTGTTCCCGTGCCCGGAGCGGAAAAAATCTCAAATCGGCCGTTCACCGACTCAACTCGCTCTCGCATTCCGGCTAAGCCCAGGCTATTGGTTCCGGCTCGGCCCGAGATCTCTTTGGGATCGAAGCCTATGCCGTCGTCCTGGACGGAGCACTGAATCAACGCCTCGTCTTCGAGCAGCCGAACCTGGACTCGGTTAGCTTTGGAGTGCCTCACGACATTATTTAACGCTTCCTGCACGACGCGGTAGAGCGTCAACTCCAAAACGGCAGAGAAGCGACCGTTCGTCAGGCATTCTGTCGTAATATGAATGCCGGACCGTTTAGAAGTTTGCGCAGCGAGGAATTCAAGGCCCGGTTGAAGACCCAGATGATCGAGAATCGTCGGATGAAGTTCATGGGAGAGCTCGCGCAAGCGCTCTTCGACCCGGTCGAGCAGGCCCTTGACTTTCTGCACGCGCGCCCGGGCGGAGGCGGGAAGTTCCTTAGCCACTTCATCGAGCGCGATGTAAATAGTCGCCAATAGCTGCCCTGATTCATCGTGCAGCACGCGGGCGATCCTCTCGGCTTCTTCATCCCGAGCGTTGATCAGTCCAGTAACGAGCGTTCGGATCTGGTTCCTATTCGCCAGCAGATCCTGTGTAAGCATCCGGCTTTCCTCGTACAGTTGAGAATTATGAATCGCGATACTCGCCTGCTTGGCCAAGGTCTCCATGAAGCTGATCTCATCGTTGGTGAATTCGTGCTCGTTTTTCGTAAACACCGAAAGAATTCCGGTGACTTCGTTATTGAACATCAGAGGAAGCCCGAGATAGGAGACCAATCCCCGCTGGCGGAAGAAGTCCTTTCGTCTGATCCGATCGTCGGTATGCATATTGGCGACGATGACCGGTTTTTTGGATTTTATGATGATGCGCGCAAGCGCGCCGTAGTTCGCGCGCGAAATACCTTTCCAGGCCTGCTCATCTATGTTTCGGCAGGCCAGCGGTTCGACGGCGCCCGTAGGATTAATGAGTCTGATATGAGCCGCCCCATAGGGTAAAAGGTCATCTATTTTTTGCAGCAAGAGACGCAGAATGATCGAAAGATCCAAAGTCGATGTTATGGCGAGGTTGATGTCGTGCAGGGCTTTGATTTTTCTTTCGGTTCGCTTGCGTTCAGTAATGTCGCGCGTGATCGAAGCCGCGCCGATAATTTTGCCGCTCTCGTCTATGACTGGAGAAACGGTGATGGATACATGAATCGGTTCGCCGTCCTTGCTTAGTCGGACCGTCTCGTAAGAGTCGATACGGTCGCCTCGATTGATCGTCTCAAAGTTTCGTCTGACGGTTTCAATTTGATCCGGGGGAACCAAGTCTATGATCGGGTGACCGATCATCTCGTCTGCACGATAGCCAAACAGCCTTTCTGCGCCTCGGTTCCAGCTCGTGACGATGCCCTCCAGGGTCCGGCCAACAATCGCGTCCTGGGACGATTCCACAATAGCCGCCAATTGAGCGCGCATGCCTTCGGCTTGTCGCGTCTCCGACTCCCGTTGTTGCAGCGCTTCGGCCATCTGGTCGAAAGCGGTGGCGAGTTGACTTAACTCGTTCGGTTGATGCGGCACTCCGGTGCGGGCGGTAAAATCACCGCTCGCGAGTCGCTGGCTCGCTGCGACAAGCGACTTTATGGGGTTCAGAATAAAGAATCTGCTTCCCAGCCAGACCGTTAGCAAAACCAAAACGGCCAGTGCGCTCACCCATGCAAGATTCTGCCGGCGCAGCGCGAGCACATTCTTATAAGCGGTCTCCGGGGGAATGCCTATAGCCAAATAGGCCGCTTCGAGGCCGTTTCTCTTGCC
>DASQUN010000379.1:0-5010 GCA_035641275.1 Candidatus Udaeobacter sp.
CCTTCGCGGGCATCAAGCTTTTGGCCGACCCAATCATCCATATTCCCCCGCTTTTTTCTGTCGTCTTCACCGTGGTTGTCATCGGGATCAGCGTCTGGATTAGTCTGAACACGAAGTCCCCGCTACGTACGTAGAGCACCCCGCGCTTGGATTGGAGAATCGACTCCTGTGACGTTTCCACCGCCATTTTTACCGTATTCTTTCGATCGTCTGGGCCCCAACCTATCTTTGTTTCTCCTGACAACTTTGAGTACCAGCGGTTTGACAAAGATTCAGTCTGTACTGAAACTGCGGATGGCTTGTAGGAAATCTAGTGAATCCCATCGCACTAGCTTACCTCAGTTGGATGAAAAATCAGATCGCTACTTCAAAAAGCATCGTGTCTCATGGCCAATGGAAGGGAGTTGATTTTGCCTGGCGCGCGCGAGGAGGCGGCGCAGAGGCTGAACCGTATTCAGGGACTGATCATCGAGGAGGCCGTTACTGCGTTGAGGTGCTGGGTCAGATCTCTGCGGTCCAAGAGGCTTTGCGGGGAGTCGGCAAACTGATTATGCGCAACTATCTGGAAAATTGCGTTACCAGCTCGCTGAGATCGGGAAGTAACAAGAAAGCAAGGGACACTTATCCGGAGCTGATGGACGTCATTTACAAGTTCGCCAAATGACGAGCATGGAAAAGATCCAATTCAAGATTGGTGGGATGTCCTGTTCCTTTTGTGTCGAGACCATCAGGGGGCTCTCATGAGGGCGTTGACGCCTGCACTGCTTCAAATCGGAGGCCTTCAGCGTGTACAGCGCCTCGAAGGCGGCGATCCGTTCCTTCGCGCGTTGCTGGACTCAGATCGTAGCCGATCAGCTTCACGGCGGCGGCGAGCTCGATTGGCGCCGGAAGGTATAATTAGTGAGCCGCTCACGAGCGTTTCACGTCAAGTTAACGTCCGCTCCGGTAAAGTTTAGGCCAGCCGCTCAATCCTCGCCCCGATGGCGTGGGCACAAGGTTCCCCAGAACTCCTCATACAGCAGCACGCGTTCATGCTTGGAACGCCAATGCGCATCGATGCCGTCCCAACCCTTCCCCTGAAAAACGTGACCGCATTCTGGACAGATTCGAGGACCTGTGAGCGGGACGGTGGCTTTACAGCACAGACAGACGGGCAAGCCGGGTCGCATCCGACTCCTCAACGAAGAGGGCACTGGCGAGATCAGGCGTATTTCTTGACTGCATTCTCAATGCTGTCGCTAGCGGTGGCGAGGTCGTCCGGTACCATGACCGGATGAAGCTCAATGCTCGCATTGAACGCAAGGAACCACGGCTCAGCGATGGCAGGGATTTCAGAAGCATCTTTCATCTCAAGAAAAATTAAACCCGAGCGCTGACCGTTATTGTCCGTAAAATAGGCGGCTTCTGGCTTCAACTCTGCCAGAATGGATTGGATGATCGCGCCGAGCTTGCCGGCCTTCGCGGCTGCGTTCCCCGATTCAACGGGAATGTTGACCTTCAGCAAAAAACGCATGGTTCACCTCCTGACTGGTTCGTCGGATGCATGACAGCTCCTTCAGCTACCACACGGAAACGTGTTGTCAAACTGGTTACTGTTGCCTTCTGCCGATTGCCTGTTTTCATTTGATCACCTTATTCACACCTCAGTCAGTCATGCAGTCCCCCGCCTTGAACTCCGCTGCGGCTCTGCCGGCGTTTTGCGGTCCGGGGGCCGAAATGAGCTCGAGCTCAATACCGAACTTCTTCTCGAACGTCTCTTTGTATTTTTGTCTTAGAATAGCGGTCGGCGGCCCACCCGCAACAATCTTCCCTTCTTTTTTCGCTATGTCGACTATTTTCTTCCACTCATCTTGCGAGTCGGCGGCAACGACGCTCTCAATCAAGAGACCGGCGACGAGAACTATCGCGGAAAGTGTGAATTGTCGCTCGTTCCATGGCCGTTTGGTCATTTTTGAGTCTCCTTATCCTCTTTACACGAACAATTCCCGGTCTATAGGTGTGCCGTTAGCGGCGACTCTGATTTTCGGCGTCTTCAATAACGTAAAGGGCCTTGGAAAGTCAAAGCGCCGCGCGAACGCTTCACCGTCTTATGCATCGTCCGAGGATTCGGATGATGTTGCCGGCGGAGAAGAGTTTGGCGGGTCCGGGCTATCATACGCGAGAAGACTACCAGGTGACAGGCAAGATTGGCGCCCCGCGAGGACTCGGAATCGTGGAGGAGTTTGCATATCTGAAGGAGCACACCGCGAAGCCAATGCCGGTCTGGTGGATCAGAAATCCTTTTACGTGGAGACTGCTGAGGATGTGGCCGAGCGAATTCGCATCGCGCTCAAATACGTTCCGGCCGAAAAACTCTGGGTGAATCCCGACTGTGGCTTCAACCCCACTCCACGCTGGGTGGCCTTACCCTAGCTGAGATCGATGGTTGAGGGGGCCAGAATAGTACGCCCCGAACTGAGGTTTCACTAAGCTCGCCAGGCCTACACGGCCGCGCATGATTCACAGTGAAGCAATGGTCTCGAACGGTAAGCCCTTCCGGGTCGATGGCAACACGCCTCCGCCTTGAGGTTGCCTTCAAGCCGCCGGTTCGTGGCGGATGGCTGAGCCGAGACGCGCAGGGCCGGCCACGTGCCGGGCAAGTCATCGTAGCTTTGCGCTCCTGTGGCATCGCCCTCCACGGCGAACCGTTCGAATGCATGGTGTCGCGGCTTTCCTCCACTCATGAATAATAGCGATTGAATCCAGCAATCACCTCGACCATGAAAGGCAACTCTTCGGAGTGATCGGGCTGCACGGTTGAAACCCACGCCTGGGGTTGATAGGTTTCCATCAGTTACCATTCACTCTCCGGATTCGACAATGGAAAGCGCCTCTGACCCATTCGTCCTGTTCACCCAACCGGGTTGAAGCAGCTGCCTGAGAACGAAAGAGTTTCTTTCGAAAAGAGACATTAGCTTCGTCGCGATCGATGTATTGAACGATCCGACAGGACGAGAGCAGCTGCTCAAGCTCGGCGCACGCACGGTGCCGGTGCTCGCGAAACGCGATCAGTACATCTTCTGCCAGAACCTGGAAGACGTCGCCGAGTTCGTCGGATTAGAAGGGACCGGCCACACGCCGCTTCCACCGGAGACGCTGATCACGAAGTGGATCGCCGTGCTGCGCGCGGCGCAGCGCTACCTCCGTCAAATCCCCGACGAACGGCTCGTCGAGCGTGTGATCCAAAACCGGGATCGCTCCATTCGGCTCATGGGCCACCATATCTTTCGCATCGGGGAGGCTTTTCTCGAAACCGCGGTCGATGACGTCGAATATTGGGCGAACAATGCGAACATACCGCCCGAAGAAGGAACCTTTGCGACCGCAGAGGAAATTGCCTGCTACGGTGACGGCGTGATCGAGCGGCTTGAGGACTGGTGGACGAAACTCGAGGACAAGTCCTGCCAACAGAAGGTGAAGACCTTCTATGGCACGCCGCCGATGCACCAGCTGTTCGAGCGCTCGACCTGGCACTCCGCGCAACACACGCGGCAGATGATCGCGGTGCTCGAGCGCGTCGGCATCGAGCCGGATCGTCCGCTTAGCGCCGAAGATCTCGCGGGCTTACCTCTACCGGAACGGCTGTGGGACTAAGCCGGCATGCCGCCGTAGCAGCGTTGTGTGATACCCATCTCTGGTATGGCGGCTTCATGGTGGCAAGTGGAAGCCGTTTACAAACTAGTGTCTAAGCTTCCCCGACTGATTGTCAGGTTGTTGAGAAGGGAAGAGACGTACCGTCCTCGGTCGATCTGAAACCGTGTGCCGTTTCTCAGGCACGTAGGTGTATCGGTCAGGCTAACTCATGGTGTGTTATATTTCTGACATTGCGGGTTGCGCGTCCGGTATTTCTAGACAACCGTTCTGTTACATTTCCAAAAGAACGAGGAATTTTCTGCTCGGCATACGCTTTGCGTGCGTTTCAAAATTTGTGTCTTCCGAAAAAGCCTCAGTTCCCCACAATCCCACGCCGAAGGCGCAAAACAACCAAGCCGATAATGCAGCAGAGCTTAGCGACCAAAAGGAGTCTCGAGAGCGATCACTGGAGTTGCTCGCCAAAATCGAAAGACTTACTTGGCGCGTCTACCTTCGCGGCAAGGGTAAAGGGAAGCTAAAATAATTTAGTCTCTGCCAACTCTAACCTACTCTAAACTTCACGAGGGATGGCAATGGAACTACCGCGGCATTCGCTCATGCCCTGCTCGCTTGTCCTGCCGACCTTGAAGGTGGGTTCCTTAAAGCGTGAGACTCTGATCTTTATGTTGACCCAAAGCATCAGCAAAGATTGCCGTGTCGTGTGTAGGCGGTTAATGCCATGAGTAGGATTCTTGACAAAATCCAAACCTCTATTTACCGAGCAACCGTCGTTGCCAACGCGAGATATCGCGACGACGTGTTGAATCTTCAGGCGATGGGCCTGACTTACTCAACGCTGCTTTCTCTGGTGCCTTTTCTCGCCGTGATGTTTTCCGTGCTCAAGGCCTTTGGGGTGCAGAATGGTTTGGAGCCTTTTCTAGCCCAGATGCTTCAGCCCCTCGGGGCCGAAGCTTCGCGGGTAACGAGCGGCATCATTGAATTTGTCGAAAACATTCGTGTCGGCATCCTGGGCGCGGCCGGGGTCGCCATGTTGTTTTATACGGTCGTGACGCTGGTCGCCAAGATTGAAGACGCATTGAATCAGATCTGGCGCTTGCCCCATTCGCGGACTTGGGGCCAGAGAGTGACCGCTTACTTAAGCGTGGTATTGGTCGGGCCCGTCATGGTCTTTACCGCCTTAACTCTCACAGCCTCGGCTCAAAGTTACTGGTTGGTGGAGCGCCTATTTGAGATAGGATTCGTGAGCTATATCTTTACCCTCACGACCAGCGTCATGCCCTTTGTTCTGCTTTGCGCCACTTTCACGTTTCTTTACAAATTAATTCCCTACACGAAGGTGCGGCTAAGTTCCGCGCTCATCGGCGGCGCCACGGCGGG
>DASQUN010000380.1:0-5456 GCA_035641275.1 Candidatus Udaeobacter sp.
CGGGATCAAGATCATGAGAGAGTACGAACGCGCCGTGATCTTTCGCCTGGGGCGAATGGTTTCTGCGCGCGGGCCCGGAATCATTTATGTAATACCCGGCATTGAGCGAATGCTGAGAGTGGATTTACGGACGGTCAGCGTGGACATACCGCCTCAAGACGTGATTACAAAGGACAATGTGTCTGTGAAGGTTAGCCCAGTTCTCTACTTCAGAGTCATGGATCCCAATCGCGCGATTAGAGAGATCGACAATTATCTCCTTGCGACTTCCCAGCTCGGGCAGATTACGCTACGCAGCATCTGTGGACAAGCGGACTTGGACGAGCTTCTTGCCGAGAGGGAACGAATCAACACACAAATCCAAAAGATTGTGGATTCCCAGACCGAGCCGTGGGGCGTTAAAGTGGCATTGGTAGACCTCAAGCACATCGATCTTCCCCAAGAGATGCAGCGGGCCATGGCCAAACAAGCCGAAGCGGAGCGGGAGAGACGAGCGAAGATCATCCACGCCGAGGGCGAGTTCCAAGCGTCACAGAAGCTGGCAGGAGCCGCAGAGGTGATCTCCAAGGAACCCTCGGCCATGCACCTCCGGTTATTGCAGAGCCTGGTTCAGGTCGCCGCCGAAAATAATTCAACGGTAGTGTTACCGATTCCGGCCGACTTGCTGACGCACATGCTCAACAAACCGAAACAAAATGCGCCGTAGAGCCGCGACCGGGTCAAAGGATGTTGCGGTGAAGCATCTTCTCGTCGATTCGGCGACTTACGAACGGCGCGATGCAAAATTTGCGCGGATGGAGAAAACTGCAACGATACTAATACGAAAGCAGCCAAAAAATCGATCGCCGTGCATTTGTATTTAACCTTTCAGACGCGCGAGAGGTGGTGATCGTGTCTGGCATGGACCTCGTTTACTTTGAGGTGAGCAAGGCCTGTTTAGGAAAGCTGATTCGCAGGAAATTCACCCTGACGGAAATGGCCTACGATCTGTTACGCAGAAGCATCAACCGATGCGATAACCCTTTTGCTGCCGGACGATGGCTCCTTACGGGGTACGGTTCCGCCGCTGTAGGTAAAACGAGCCATAAGGTTTACGCAAGCCATGTTGGTTTGGCTTACTATTTTATTGACAATCTATCGCTCAACCTCGAAGGCGTTGGCTACTTCGTCGATTATGCGCATAACACCGGTGGCGGTGGATTAGATTTGTTGCCACGATGGCATTACCTCGCGCGGGATGACTGGTCCCTATACCTGGATGGCGGATGGGGCTTTATTTACACCAGCGACACCTTACGCGATCCGGGGACTCATTTTAACTTCACTATCCAGAGCGGGACAGGAGCGACGTACGATGTTGCTGATCGTCTCACTGGAATAGTTGGTGTTCGTTGGTTTCACATCTCAAATGCACGTATTCGAGGTAAAAATCGGAATGTCGGGTTCGATTCACCCATGTTCTATTTGGGCGTCATGACGCCGTTTTGAAAGTTCGGTGGCGCGGTGTCCTGGCGTTATTCTTCGGCCGCGCTTCTAGTCGTCTTGGCGTTGCAGAAAATCCATTGCGGGTTTGCGGCGTGATCAGCGGCGACAGAAAACTGGCTGGCTCAGTGCCGGTAGATATCCAATAGAGAGACCGTTATGGCGGTGTTCGCTCCGGTTCAAAAGATTGACGGTTATCTTCCCATCGAAGACCACGGATTGATCGGGGACGGCACTACGGCTGCGCTTGTCGGCCGCGATGGAGCAATTTCCTGGATGTGCGTTCCACGGTTCGATTCCGCTCCTCTGTTCTGCCGGATCCTGGACGTCAAGCGCGGCGGCGCCTTCACAGTGGCGCCGGAGGGGTTGCGTGAATCCCGCCGGTTCTATGAGGGCGACACTGGAGTACTCGTGACAGAGATGCGTTGCCCGTCGGGCGTCATTCGTTTGACGGATGCATTGTCACTGCACTCCGGCGCAGATCTGAGCGAGGATGTTCCTGCGGGCCGATCCGAACTGCTGCGTTCGGTGCGCGTTTTAGAAGGGCGCGCACGCGTGCGAATCGAAATCGAGCCAAGGGGTGGAGTGAATATAGAAGCTCATGGGGAAGGTCTTCGTTTGCGCTGTCCTTCACATCCGCACGTTGAGTTGCACTTTCATGCCAAGGGTCCCCGTCCCGTGCGAAGCCTGAAAAACCGAGTCGCACGTAGGTTTTTCCCGAGGAACCTCTAAAAGAAACCATCGAGGCATGGCATCGTTGGATGCTCCGCTTCCGGTATGAAGGCCCTGAGAGGGCACTCGTGCGCCGCTCGGCCATCACGCTCAAGCTCCTCGATTATACTCCCAACGGCGCGATTGTCGCTGCGCCGACATCGTCGCTTCCCGAAAGAATCGGGGGTTCGCGCAATTGGGATTATCGCTATGCATGGATCCGCGATGCGGCATTTTCCGTTTACGCGCTGCGGCGCATCGGCTTCAGCCAGGAAGCGGCCCGTTTTCTCGGCTGGGTTCTCGACGCGGTGGAGCGCGACGGACGTCCCAAGGTGCTCTATGATTTGGATGGGCGGCAGCCCCAACCCGAGCGGATAGATCCGGACCTTGAAGGTTATCGACGCTCGGCCCCGGTGCGCTGGGGCAACGCTGCGGTGGAGCAGCGACAGCACGACGTGTATGGAGAAATTCTCGACTGCGCGCACCAATGGGGAGCTCATGGAGGCGCAATCGACGACGCCTTATGGGCAAGGCTGCGCACGCTTGTGCAAGCTGCTCGTCGGGAGTGGAGCAAGCCCGATCACGGCATCTGGGAGGTTCGGACCGCGGGCAGGCCGTTTACCTATTCTGCGGCACTTTGCCAAGTGGCTTTGGACCGGGGCGCGCGCCTCGCCAGACGCTTCAATATGCAAGGAGACATTCAAATTTGGGAATCGGCCGCCAGGCAGATCCGCAACACTATCCTGGAGGAACTGGGATGAAGCCCAACAATCTCTGACCGAACATCTGGGAGGGGGCGGCCTGGACGCAAGCCTGCTCTCGTTGCCGATTCGCAGAGTCATTCCCGCAACACATCCCAGGATGGTTGCCACCACCGCCGCCATTGGCAGAAAGTTAAGCGCGGGCAAGGGTCTGCTGTACCGCTATCTGCCTGAGGAGTCCCCGGACGGGCTTCCCGGACACGAAGGCGCGTTCCTGTTATGCAGTTTTTGGATGGTCGACAATCTGGCGCATCAGGGCCGCCTGGATGAAGCTTTGGAGCTGTACTCCTCGCTCTGCGCGCGGGCGGGACCATTGGGCCTGCTCCCTGAAGAAGTCGACCCCGCAAGCGGGGCTTTTCTTGGCAACTACCCACAGGCGCTCAGCCATATCGGAGTCATTTCGAGCGGCGTCAATCTGGCTCGGCTGACGAAGAAAGGGGCGGCCACATGATCCGCTACTTCGTTATTTTCGGCGCCTCGGGAGATCTAACAGCGAGATACTTGTTACCGACTCTCGTTCATCTCCGGCAAACGGAAAGGGTTGGGGCGGATATGCGGATTGTCGCGATCGCCCCGGAAGATTGGGACACGCCGTTTTTTCAAAGCTACATCGGCAAGACTAAAACTGCACGCGCCTGACATCGTGGACACATGGAGCAGCGATTTGAGCGCGCGGCTGGAGTACCGCAGAGCGAATGTCACCCAACCGGACCAGGTCCGGAGCGCTCTCGCTTCGCTTGATAAAGCCGCTATTCTTTACCTTGCGTTGCCGCCGGGCGTTCTGTTGCCGGCGGCGCGCTCTATCGTCGCGGCCCAAGTTCCTGAGGGCAGCCGCGTGGTATTGGAAAAGCCCTTTGGCACGGACTTGCAGTCTACTCGCGCCGTCAACCAAAGTTTGCACCAGAGATTTTCCGAACAAGCCATTTTTCGCATGGACCACTTTCTCGGGAAACAGACGGTACAGAATGTCCTCGGACTGCGCTTTGCCAACAGGATCTTTGAACCGCTGTGGAGCTCGCAACACATCGACAGGGTCGAAATCGTCTGGGACGAAACACTCACGATCGAAGGCAGGGCCGGTTTCTACGACAGCACGGGAGCGTTGCGGGACATGGTGCATAATCATCTCCTCCAGTTGCTCTGTCTGGTAGCAATGGAACCTCCTCCGACGGTGGACGAGGCTGATCTGCGTAACTACAAGGTCGCCCTGTTACGGGCAGTGCGCCGGCTATCGCCCGATGATATCCGGCACCAGACGGTGCGCGCCCGCTATGGCGCGGGCCGCATCGGAAGCCGAGAAGTTCCCCGCTATGTGGATGAACCTGGGATAGATCCCAAACGGGAGACGGAGACATTTGCCCAGATCCTCCTCGGGATCGATACTTGGCGCTGGGCCGGCGTTCCTTTTGTCCTCCGCTCGGGTAAAGCTCTTGGGCAAGACCGAAGAGAGATCGCTATCCATTTCAAATCGGTTCCCCATCTTGCATTCACCACAGATTCGCATCTGCGGACGAACGTGTTGCGACTCGAGTTGAATCCCGATCGCATGTCATTGGGAGTGAACATCAACGGGCCCGGCGATCCGTTTGATCTCGAATACATCGAGTTGGATGCAGCGCTCGCTCCCCAGGAGATTTCGGCTTACGGTCGACTCATTCTGGATGTGCTCAAAGGAGATTTGACTCTCTCCATCCGCGACGACGAGGCGGAGGAGTCCTGGCGCATCGTGGAGCCAATCTTGAACGCTTGGCGCGAGGGACAGGTGCCGTTGCTTGAATACGCGGCTGGCTCCGAAGGACCTGATCAAAAATAAGTTCCTGAATAACGGCTAACTTTCATGTCTCTACGAGAGAGCAGGCAGCCGAAAGTGTTGCAAATTGATTCAAATCAACGGCTCGACCTTGGAAGTCGCCTCCTGAATTTTCAGAAAAAGGTTTTGACGGGGCCCTAGAGATTTGCAAAATGACTGAAAAAGACTCAGTCGACCGAAACGAGTTAAGCCTGTTCTCTCGAATGAAAAATGGAATTTTCTCGGTCCTTTGGGCGTTCCTCACAAACCTACCTAATAGGTAGCTTTGTGAGAAGCCAGTTTGACTATCGTAAAATTGGCTATTCATAGCCGTTATTCAGGAGTTGATTGTTGGCGACCGGCTGCCTCGCACCGAAGCTCATCCGTCGCCGCGTGTTCCGATCAAAACAATGGCCATAGAAGGCAACGATTGAAACACTTTGCTGTCTATAACCCAGTTGCCTCACAGAACCACTGGCGCGGCGAGATCCTTGCCCACGATGCCTCCGGACATGATGAACTTAAACGCTTCTTCGACCGTGAAATCCAGGTCCACCACATCATCAGGGGAGACAATGACAAGGTAGCCCGAAGTCGGATTGGGGGTGGTGGGAATAAAAACCGCAAGCACCTTGGCGCCTGAAACCAGCTGGAGACTGTCCGCGCGCTCGGTCGCTACCAAGCCTATGCTCCAGACGCCCTGACGGGGATAT
>DASQUN010000381.1:0-3523 GCA_035641275.1 Candidatus Udaeobacter sp.
AGATGGCACCAGATGATTCCCCAATAAGAATAGATATCAAAGGCGGGCTGCGAGAGAGCGAAAACTTTCATCAAAAACTTGTTGATGAGTCCGTTATAAGGGTCCAAGAGCAGAATCCATCCCATGGTCATAGGCAGTAACGGCAAGAAAAATCCCAGCCATAGCGTCACTTCGATGAAGCCCTTTAACGGCGTATCGGTGCGCGTCACGACCCAGGCGAAGAAAATCGCTAATGCGCTGGTGATGAGGACTCTTACTAAGGCCAGGTAAAAAGTATTTCCGATGGCGATAGCTAGGTTAGCGTCCGCGAAGGCCTCAATCCAGCCGTTGACCGCCCAGACCGTGGGTTGTCCTGGGCGACTCGCGACGAAGCTTTTGACAAAGAGCAGGGCCAGGGGATAGGCGAGGATGATGATCAAAAGTCCGACGAGCAGCGCTAGAGGGATCCAAGTCCAAGATACTCTGGGAAGTTGAACCGTCCTAAAGGCGATTCGCCTTGTGAGCTCCATCTTTTTCTAACCCATGACGGTTATGGATTACCTGCCAAAAAGGTCCTTCAGGATCTTTGTTTCCTCAGCACTCCGGTGGACGTTTTCCTCGATGTAGCTTAACCAGTAACGATCTCCAGGCTTTGGGTCGCCACTGAAAACTTACCGTTCGGGGGAGGTATAATGTAAGGCGGAAGATGGTCGGTAGGGACGTCCAGCCTTCGGCTCACGTGCTCCATTGCCTTACTCCACGCGGTTTGCCCCTCTTTGGTCAAAACCCAGTTGAGAAAGACAGCGGCTGCATTCGGATGCGGATTTTTGTTGAGGAGCATCGCGCTGCCAAAGCTGGCGGTCACGTAAGTGCCATAATCCTTGAATTCAGGTAGAACGCCGAGCTTAACCCCTCGCCCGAGAAGCTGCCCTAGCGTGCCGTCACTCGGCGCAAGAAGAAAAGCGTATTTACCCTGGGCAATCCATTCGATTTGGCGCCGTTGGTCTCTGTCCGCGAGTGCTGCGTTCGCGCGGATGTTTCGGTAATAGTCTTTCGCCTTTTCCCGCCCCATCATGTGCCAGATCCAGCGGAAGGTGACGTTGCCTGAACCCGAGGGTAGAGGATCGTTGATGACGAATTTTCCCTTCCACTTGGGATCCAAGAGCTCGGGCAGTTCGTCGATTTCCTCCGGCTTGGCGAGCTTGGAATTATATACGAGCGGGGTTTTGAGCATGGTCGCATAGACCAGGTTAAAACGCGTCGTCGCATCGGAGAATTCCAGTTTGTTGGCCCGCCAGTTTTTTAAGTCCGTTATCTCAGGCAGCATCAGCGCGGGCGCGATGGGATCCAGCGCTTTCATGGGTTTCATTTGGGTGATTGCGGTCGTCGTGCCGCTTAACAGAACATCCACGCCGTAAACACCGCCATCTCTTTCCGCTTTGATCCGCGTCGCTTGTTCACCGCCACGGGCCCCGACATACTCGATGGTGATATCGGGAAAGGCTTTCTTGAATCCTTCGGTCATGGCTATTCGTATAACCTCGCCTGGCGGGCCCCAAACCACAACCTTGCCTTCCTTCTTAGCTTCGCCGAGGACTTGCTCCCACGTTTGCTTGCCGTGCGTCTTAGTCTGCGCGAACGCTGGTGGGTTAAGCCAAACAATAAGAAAGGCCGTTAAGGAAAAGTACAGACCAAAAAAGAAGGCAGGGCGATCTGTCTTACTGTCGTTCGGTTTCATCGACTCTCCTCCCGGCGGATAGCCTTTCCGTTTCGGCGTCGTGACCGTTTAGACTACGACCTAAGTCGCACTATCGCTAATCGGGTGCCACTGTCAACTGGTTTCTCATGGAAGCACCGCGGCAAAGACGAAAACCGTGGGTTCTTTGAGACGAACCGTTGTGAATTTCGACCGTTGTGAATTTCGATGGAGCAGTCCTACGCTTCCATGTAGTAACCGCCCTGACGTACTCTAGCCAACATTGGGCCTTCGAAATCTTGACACAAAAGTTGCTATGATGATCTACTGGAGAACCGGTAAGACAAGCGCAGGCAAGTGAACGCGAGATCAAAGATTATCAAACATCTTCGCCAAAGCCGGTTTCTTCGCCTCGGGTACTGCAGGAAATAATTCCCCATCTCAATAGCGATTGGGGACACAACAGAGACGTACTACCGGCCAGCAAGAGGTTGACTGTTTGATGCTCACCTTGACAGGAAAGCACGCTAGGCAATATACAGATCATTAGATAATGGGAGGGAACGAACATGGGCAAGTTGAGACATATCGCCTTCATTTCCAAGGAGCCTAAAAAGCTCAGCGATTTCTATCAAAAATACTTCGGGCTCGAGGAAGTCCGGGTTTTTCCGAGCGGCTCAAGGATGGTCATCGACGGCCTGTTCAATCTGGCTTTCCTGCAGCAGCATACCGATCAGGTGTCGGTCGTCGGCACCCACAGATCGGATGGCAGCGAGGCAAACCAGATACCGGGCATCGCGCACTATGGCTTCATGGTGGATAAGCTCGATGAGGCCGTGGCAAAGTTGCCGCCGACACTCAAGCGCGGAGACAGCCCCCAGGTTTCCGCCGGTGTTCAAGGTCCTGAAGCGGCGCGGCCGGCGGAGGTCCGGTTCATCGATCCATGGGGAAACAACGTCGATATCTCCTCCAGGGGCTTTCTCGGGCGTGAGGAAAAACGGCTGCCCGGCATTCGTCTTGCCGTGGTGCAGGTTGCCGATCCCGACAAGGCCTGCGAGTTCTATACGTCTCAATTCGATTTAGAGGTCGTCGGCCGAGAAGACGACGGCTCGATTCTGCTCAGCGATGAAACCGTGAAGCTGAAGCTCACCCGAAAACAGACGCTCGACCGCGGCGGCATCCAGTACTTTGGCATTCAGGTCGATGACCTCCCGGCGGTTCGACAGCGTCTCATCGATGGTGGGATCGAAGTCCGGCCCGTGGAAGGCACCGTAGGTCAGATTCGCATCAGCGATCCCGAGGGCAACCAGGTCGTAATCTCGGAATGAAGCTCGTGCTGATCGCTAGAGATCGGATTCGACCGGCGCCGAAGAGCGTCTCATTACCTCTCTGGAGCCTTCCGAGCTCGAACGGATCCTGCGAGTGAGCTGAAGCAGGGTGACATAGAGCCGAACGTGCGCCCGATGAATTATGCTAGTGTCCTTGGAATTGAAGTTCGTTAAATAAATCATTCGCCTCTTCGCCGTCATGCCCCGAAGCATGTCCTGCGCTTAGCCGAAGGCGGGCATCCAGAACCCCCACTGTATCTCCCCCTTTGCTAAGGGGGAGACGAAGAGGGGGTCAATTCCGGCTCTCGCTACCCCGGACTCTGATCCGGGGTTGGCCGGAATGACGTTCGAATTATTCAGCGAACTTAGAAACAGCACACTAGATATAGGCGAGCAAACGCCCGCACGTGATCACGCCCGCCCAAATTAACAGCGATAGAATTGCGGAAAATTTTGCGGCATGCGGCGCAGGCACGCTCAAATCCCAAGCCGCTACCGTTCGAAACGTGCCGGCGTGGAA
>DASQUN010000382.1:0-2606 GCA_035641275.1 Candidatus Udaeobacter sp.
CTATCCCCATCGTTATTATGGGGGCCGGCGATCCGGTGTCCACCGGACTTGTCGCTAGCTTCGCCCGGCCAGGTGGAAACATCACCGGAGTGAGCGCCCTGGAAACGGAGCTAAGCGGCAAACGTCTCGAGCTGTTGAAGGAAGCCTTTCCCAAGTTGTCCCGCGTGGCGGTCCTCTGGAATGCGGCGGATTTTGGCATGACCCTTAAGTTCCGGGAGATTGAGCGAGCGGCGCAAGCATTGCGGGTGGCAGTGCAAGCTTCGGCAGTCCGTGAGCCGAAGGATTTCGATGGTATCTTTTCGGAAATTATACGTAAGCCGCCGGATGCGTTGTTTGTCATCACCGACCCATTGACTCAGCTCAATCGGAAACACCTTGTGGAATTGGCAACAAAGAATCGGTTGCCCGCAATGTACGAAAATTCACCGTATGTGGATGACGGGGGGCTCATGGCCTACGGCCCGAGCCCGGCGGAGAACCTGCAGCGAGCCCTCCACCACGTTGACAAGATTCTGAAAGGCGCCAAGCCCGCTGATCTGCCGATCGAGCAACCGACAAAGTTCGAGTTCATCGTCAATCTGAAAGCGGCGAAGCAGATCGGCGTGACGATTCCACCGAATGTACTGGCGCGAGCGGATAGGGTCATAAAGTGACCAAGTGGCGATGCCAGGATCGAATTGAATTCTTCCTCTGCCAAATCCTACTGCTGTTTGGAGTTCGTTAGGTTATTCACTTCGCGAGGAAATCCGCGACCAGTTTTGCTGTCTCGTCGGGCTTTTCCACGTGCGCACTGTGGCCGGCGTCGGCGATGATTTTCAATCCGTTGCTATTCGGAATTAGTTTTGTATAGGTTTCTCCGTGAGCGCGCGGAACCATGTGATCCTTCTCGCCCCAGATGACCAAGGTCGGCGCTGTGATGCGATATAAGCGATCTCCCAGCGTCCGGTTGTAGAAATAGGGTGGTTTGAAACCGATCCGTGAGCCAAAGCGCAGCATCTGGTAACGCCGCAATTCGTCTTCGATCTCGCCCATGCCGTCGGGAAAAAGCTCCAACGCGCTGGAATGATCGGCGCTTGCGAATAGCATATTGCGTAATCCCGCGTAACTCGATCCGCGCTCGGGTTGCGCCATCATGAAGACGTCACCGATGAGGGCACCTTGGACAAAGAGGCCCGCGGCGCCGATCAAGATCAACTTGCGAATCTTTTCGGGGTGGCGGACGGCGATTTCCGCAGCAATCCAACCTCCCACGCAGCTGCCAACCAGATCGAACTTCGGCAGATCGAGCGCATCCAGCACTTCGAGGTAATGGAAAACCACATCTTCGATGGTATCGATGTCCTTGTTCTCGTCGGTTTGCGCGCAGCCAGGGTGAGCCGGAGCGATCAGACGCGTGCGTCGAGCCAGGTGTTCGTGAAATGGCATCGCGGTTTCTTTCACGCTGTGGACATCGGCGAAGCCGTGCAGATACAAAAGCGGAGACCCGCTGCCGTCTTCAAGGAGCCAAACTTTCTGCTGGTTTACTTCGATGATGCGGCCGCTCAATGGACCGCCTCCGCCGATTGCTCGAGATTGATGGCGGGAAATTCTTTCGTGAACTGTTTTAAAGAGTCATGGCGCAGGGCCGGCGCGACCTGTTCCGCGAATAGCTTCATGCTCTTACGCGCAAGATGATCCGGCATGTTGCCGAGCTGGAATTGAATCAACAGGTTGCCGACCTTGGCTTTCTCGATGAGATTTTGAATGCGCCGGGTGACAGTCTCCGCGCTGCCGACGATAATCGATTGCGACGCGTCCAGCTCCTCCCAATTCTCCACATCGCCGAGGAGTTTGCGGCCGGGTTTGTAGCCCTTGAGATACTCGCGCCACGCCGCGGCGGGAATATATGGAACGCCGGGGCCGTAAGTGAGCTGGCGGCCTTCGCGGCGCAGATGACCCTTGAGACAATTTTTCAAAAAGTACCAAACGCCTTCTTCACATTCCTCACGTGCTTGCTGATCCGTCTCCGCGACGTAGGTCGACATCAAAATGCCGAACCGGAACGGGTGATACTTGTCGCCGTGTTTTTCTATTACTTGAGCGAATTCTTGCTGTGCCCTGTGGGTTTCCCCGCCGTGGCTGCGTGATGAAAGAAAATAGCAATAGCCGCGCTTCGCCACTTCCACCATGGTCGAGGGACTGCGCGAGCCGGGTATCCAAACCGGCGGATATGGTTTCTGCAGCGGCTTGGGCCAAAGATTAACGTAGCGCAGCGGAAAGTACCGGCCCTCGTGAGCGAAGGGACCGTCTTCGGTCCAGGCGCGCACGATCAGATCCGCAGCTTCCCAAAATTTCTCACGCGTATTCGCGGAAGGGACGTCGTAATTAAAAGTTTCCGGCCCGCCACCCGGCGCGAAGCCGGCGATCAAGCGGCCGTTGCTCATCTGGTCGAGCATCGCGTATTCCTCTGCGACGCGCATCGGATTCATATGCAAGGGCAAGAGGTTGCCCAGCACGATAATTTTCCCGCGTGACGTTCTTTGCGTCAGCGCCGCAGCGATAAGGTTAGGCGAGGGCATCAAGCCATAAATATTCTGATGGTGTTCGTTAAGCACCATGCCGTCGAA
>DASQUN010000383.1:0-4740 GCA_035641275.1 Candidatus Udaeobacter sp.
CGCGGGTTGAAGCGGCGCGGCGGTTTCCTGAATGCGAATGGCCTTGTAGTCGATCTTATTGATGCGGCAATAAGCCGGCATCAAAAACCATTGGGCCTGCCCCGGACTGATCGCGTAAGACTTGCCTTCCAGGTCCTTCAATTTTTTAATGTCCGTATCTTCGCGCCACATGATGGTCGCTGGAACGTACCCGAACTGTGCTACCGTTTGGACCGGCGTTCCCCGCGAGCGTGCAACGATCGTGGTCCCGATGTCGGCAAAACCGAAATCCGCTCCGCCGGAGCCAATCGTTCGCACCGTGTCCGCCGAGCCCGTGCTCGATTGAATCGTCGCTGCCAAGCCGCGCTTGGCGTAGAACCCTTTTTCCATTGCGACGTACCACGGCGCATGCTTGCCGCCGATAATAAAATCCATGCGAATGTTCGCCGGCGTGAGCTCGGCGCTTTCCGCCGAGACAGCGACAGCAATAATGAGCAGCGCCAAAATCGCTGCGCCGCTTTGCCTTATTCGTCGTCTAACTTGAAACGTCATGACACCCTCCGCGAACAAAGAATCAAAACGAGCCTTCGACTTCGCGCACCGCGGCGCTCCATGGCGCCAGCTTTCTCTGTAGAATCTCCGCCAGCCAGAAAAGCCCCAACGACAACACCGCCAGAATGAGCAGGATCACCAGTGCAAAAGCTGTGTCCAAACTGTAGTTGGCTTGCAGCACCAAATAACCTAGCCCTTCATTCGCGGCGACAAACTCCGCCACGATAGCGCCGGTGACGGAGAGCACGATGGCGACTTTTATTCCCGCAAACATATACGGCAGCGAGTTGGGCAGACGAATTTTCTTGAACACGTCGAGTTCTGAGCCACGATTGATCCGCGCGAGCTCCAACAATTCAGGCTCAACTTCCTTGAGGCCGACCACCGTGTTCACAACGATAGGAAAAAAGGCCACAAGAAACGCGATGGCGATCTTGGAAAATAGACCATAGCCGACCCAGATCACCATCAGCGGCGCGAAGGCGCTTTTGGGCATGGCATAGAGAATGACGATCAGAGGGTAGATCGTGTTTTGCAGATGACGCGAGTAGACCACGGAAATAGCGAAACCAACCCCTAACACCAGGGACAAGGCAAAGCCGCCGAAGGCTTCGATAAAAGTGATCAGCGCGTGATTGCCGAGGATCGGCAATTTTTTCACGAACGCCACCCACAGATCGCGCGGTGGCGGCAAGATGAAGGCCGGCACTTTGATCACTTCGACGAGGATTTCCCACAGCACCAACAGGGCAAGAAAAAACAGGATCGGCTCAGCGGCATTTTTCCAAGAAAATCGCACGGCTGCACTCCGCGCCGACGTTAATGGAAAGCCTCCGAGGTGTCAAGGAAATGCAGAGACCAGAATTCGGTTAAGGCTCTTGATATTCTGCTTTGAGCTGGCTGCGGTCAAGCAGCAATTCTCGTTTTTGCCGGACCAGCTCCCTTTCCTGCTGCAAGTAACGCTGCACTGCCTGACGAAACCGTTCGTTGACGACGTAATGTGCGCTCACGGTGGGTCGCGGGTCGAGCCCCCGCAATTGTTTAAAACTGCCGCCCGCGCCGGCTTCAAAGCGCCGTAGGCCTAGACGAATACAATGTTCGATGGCAGAGTAGTAGCATACGTTGAAATGCAAAAACGGCTGATCCTCGAAAGCGCCCCAATACCGTCCATACATCGCTTGATGATCGCGTATATTAAAGGTCCCCGCGATGATTTTGCCATCCCGTTCGGCCAGTATGATGCACACATGCGCGGCCATACGGCGGTGAAGCTCATCGAAAAAATCTTCGGTCAGGTATTGGCGGCCGTAGTAGAGTCGATCGACATGGCTCTTGTAAAGACGAAACATCGTCCGCAACTGCTTCCGCGTCAACTCCTCCCCTTCGACCGCCCGGATGGCTATCCCCTTTTTAAAGACTTCGCGCCGCTCGCGCTTAATCTTGTTCCTGCGATCGCTGCGAAAACTCGCTAGGTAATCGTCGAATGAGCTGAATCCACCGTTCTGCCAATGAAATTGGAGGCCGAATCGAGGCATAAAACCGACTTCCTCTAAGGCCCGCCATTCGTCGTCCAGGCAGAAATTTACATGAGCAGACGAAATCCTATTTTCCGTCGCGACTCTTGCGAGTGCCTGCCCGATCAGACGGATCAGTTGGGGTCGGTCGGCTCCGCCACCGGTCAGAAAGCGGTGTCCCGTAACCGGAGTGAAAGGTATCCCCACGAGCATCTTTGGATAATATTGAAGGCCCAGTCGATGCGCCGCATCGGCCCATTCATAATCGAAGACGAACTCTCCCATGCTGTGCAGCTTAAGATACATGGGACAGGCCGCGACGAGCTGCTTATCCCGTTCAACGATGAGATGATGCGGCAACCAGCCGGTCTCCTCGTTGACGCAGCCGCTCTTCTCTAAACTATCCAGCCAATCCCACTTCATGAATGGCGAGCCGGCGCCTAACAGGCTATCCCAGTCGCGTTGACGGACATCCGAGATCTTGCGGATAATGCTGATGGAAATGTTATCCGACATAGCACGTCAATGTTAGCATGACTGAGTCATCAAACCTACTGGAAAGACAGGCAATTCCGTTGCGCCGAATGCCTGACAAGCCGCCGCATCGGAACCTGGCTTGAAGCCGACCTTTGGCATCCATCTTCGGCCATCAGCGCCGAAGCCTTGACAAGCCATGGAATCGAATTTATTCATTGATCCAAAGGTGATCTATGGTTATCTACGACCTCGTTTGCAAAAAGCACCATCGTTTCGAAGCTTGGTTTCCGAACTATGAGGAATATCAAAAGCAGGCCGACAAGAAGCTGATCTCTTGTCCGACCTGCGGCAGCACTAAAGTTGAGAAGCTCCCCCATGCCTGCGCCGTTCATGTTAAAAAGGATGAACCCCCTCCAGCCCCGAAGAAAGTCGAAAAAGGTCCGCCCGCGCTGCCGTCTCCGGCTGAGTTCAAAGAAATGCTGATTCGCGTGCATCAGTACGTCAAAGACAATTTCGACGACGTGGGTGCTCGTTTTGCCGAGGAAGCCCGTCAAATCCATTACGGCAAAGCTGAGGAGAGACCGATTCACGGCACAGCCACGCCGGAAGAGAGGGCCGATCTAGCTGAAGAAGGGATCCCGCACGCGATTCTTCCAAAACCGGAATTAGACAGCTGATTCCGGTCCGCTCCCATCGTCTCTTGCAGATTTCTGCGCACGCCTGTTTCGCTCATGGTTGACGAGCATTCTAAGGTGTGACACGGTTGTCGTTGGCTACGGCCCTTGCAATTTCCCGCCTTTTTGCCAAAGGCCAGCTTCCGCCGTTCATTCAGTGGCATCGGAGGGGGAGGGTGTGCTTGATCAACAACAAAACGTCGCAAACCCTCGACATGAAAGCGCGCTTAGAGGCTTTGGAAACAGGGACCGCGATCCTCAGGTGCGTGAGGCGAAGAGAAGCCGGTCTCGATAGAAGAGGACTCATGGAAGGTGTATTCAGAGGATGTCGCCATGGCTAGCGTAAAACGAACACCGATACTGACCACCGACGCCGCACTCGTTTGCTTGCAGCGCACCGTGCACCCCAAAGCGTCTAATTTTTATGCGATGTATTCGAGCGTTCTCGAAGGCATTGTTACGGATCCCGCGCTCATGATTTTGCCGCTGGACGATCATATGGTGCATCGCGGCCATTCCGTTTTTGACACCGCAACTCTGACGCATGGAATGTTGTACCAGCTGGAACCGCATTTGGACCGGCTCCTACGCTCGGCAGAATTGGCGCGGATCCCGCTTCCGTTTCCCAAAGAACATTTGCGACAAATTGTTCTGGATACAGCCGCGGCGAGTGGCCGTAGCGAGGGCTCCGTGCGTTACTGGTTGTCAGCTGGACCGGGCGGATTCGGCCTGGGATCCGCGGAATGTGTGCGCGCCAGCTTCTATGTTGTCGTGTTCAAGCAGGAAGCCTATCCGGAGCGTTATTACACCGAAGGAATGAAGGTCGTCACAAGCAGCATTCCCATAAAACCGCCGCTCTTCGCCCGTACCAAATCCACGAATTACCTGCCTAACGTCCTCGTCGTACTCGATGCCAATGAACGCGGTGCCGACAACGGCATTTTTATCGATCAGCGCGGCCTGGTCGCCGAAGGTTCCAACATGAATGTCGCCTTTGTCACTCGCGACCGGGTTTTCCGTCACCCGTCGTTCGACGCAATTCTCTCCGGCATCACCATCCAAAGAGTGCTCCAGTTTGCTCAGCGGTTGGTAGATCAAGGCGAGCTACGAGAAATTCGACTCGCGGATGTTCCGGTGAGCGAGGGTCGAAACGCGGCGGAGATGATGCTGATCGGGAGCTCCATCAAAATTGCACCGGTCGTCCAATGGGATGGCCATCAAGTCGGCGATGGCAAGCCGGGCCCGATCGCCAAAAGGCTATTTCATCTCTGGGAGGAGGACACGCGCTCCGCGACCGATCAGCTTATACCCGTTCCTTATCCGCAATCGTGATTTCTCTTGCATCTATTTGCGGCTGGGATCGTATCCCAGGACCGGAGCGAGCCAGCGCTCCACTTCTCCAACCGTCATCCCCTTTCTTTTCGCGTAAGAATTCACTTGATCTCTACCGATCGCGCTGACGGCGAAGTAGTGCGCTTCCTGATGCGCGAAATAAAGTCCGCAAATCGAGGCGGCCGGAAACATCGCGTAGCTTTCCGTCAACG
>DASQUN010000384.1:0-3001 GCA_035641275.1 Candidatus Udaeobacter sp.
CCATGACCATCTTCTGGCCATCGACGTTCGTGTAAGCTCCCTTGCCTTGCAATATAAACCGGATCGCCGCCATCGTGTGGCGATGTGGCGGCGCGACTTCCCCGGGTTGGATGAGCTGCAAGGAGAGAAGCATGGTGTGGCTCGTCATGTCCGTCTCCGGCAACCCCGGATTGACCAAGCGTATGACGCGCCGCTCTACGCTGCCGTTGGCTAGGCGAATTTTTTCCCGCGCCTGGAGCAAGCTGTCGTGAATCTCATGCCATCGCCAAAGGTGAGCTTTAACGCGCGTTTGTGGATCGGACTGACGGTCGGCGTGATCGAGATTCCAGAGGCCGGAAATCCAGCGCCCGCGAAGCAGGTCATTCAGCTCTTCGATTTCCTTGGGAAACTTCATTTGGCCCCCCTTCCCGCTGAACGGCTCAGGCATAGCGCCGATAAACGCCGTCGTAAAAGTTGCCGATCATCTGGACCGCAATGCGTCCACAGTAGTCCAGCGGCCATCCGGCGCGTTCATTGCCATAGCCCTCTTGCAGCGCTACCTCCAAAATAGCTTGGTTTGTACCGCCATGCTCTTCATCGAGATCGGCTTCTTCGTGAACGCGAAAATATTTCATGTCGTCCTCGGTGAGGCCGTATTTGGGCAAGCTTTGACGGAAGTCTTGCGATATGAAGCCGAAAATTTCTTCTTCCATGTGAATGGCAAAACATTCCGCCAGCGGGACGTCGATCCATGAGCGGACGAAAAAGTCCACCAGGCCTCGAGCTTCGGGAATCAGCTCCGCTTCGATCATCTCTTCGGGTCGGACCCCTAGCGCTTTGCCCAGAATCGGCAGCATGCGCGCGTGGCCGCCAATGGCCGGCGTGGTAAATTCCTCGCCAATTTTTTGCGCGATGCGATCTTCCAACTCGGGGTGTCTTTTGAAAAATCCGACAAATTGATGGTAAACGGTGGCCATTCCGGTATTGACCTCGAGCGCGAACGCATACCAGTTTTTGATCCAACCCTGGAGCCGCTTGCGCGATAGCGTGCCGGCCCGCAGCTCAACGAAAAATGGCGACGGTTTGACTTCTTGACGATAGGTATCGAGGATAATTTTTCTAATCGCCTCGGATTTTTGTTTTGCTTCCTGCGGCGTCATTTTGATATGTTGGGCCACGGATTGTTCCTTTCGAAAAGCAGAAATTGTTCCGCTCCACATACTTAGCCGAACGGTGAAAGAATTGTCAACGTTGAAAAATCTGGCGCGCTTCCCAAAAGAGGCAACTGAGTGAGACCTGAACCGATCGAGTCTTCGGAAGAACATCCCAGAATCGACCTCTGGGAAAAGGTCACGGGTCAGGCGCAGTACGTCGAAGACCTGCCCGACCCACCAGGCACCGGCTACGGCGCCACGCTGCTGAGCCCCTACTCCCACGCGAAAGTTGTCGCTATCGACTCCACCGAGGCCGAAAGATCGCCGGGCGTCGTGGCTATCCTGGACCGGGAGCACCTCGACGGCCTCAACCCGAAGCTCAAGGTGGCGCGCCATGAGCATTTGAAGCTGCGCGACGACCAAAACTTTATCGCCATCGATAAGGTGCGCTTCGATGGCGAATTAGTCGCCGCCGTCGTTGCCGAAGATTTGCGCTCCGCCGAGCGGGCGGTGGAGAAAATTCGTGTCGAATATGAGCCCTTGCCGCCGGTTTTCGATGCCACCGCGGCCCTTGCTCTCGACGCCCCGATTCTGCACGAGGATCTAGGGACGAACCTCTTGCTCGAAGACAGTTTGTCATGGGGCGATATCGAGCAAGGGTTCCGACAGGCGGACCGTATTTTTGACGAGACCTACGCGTCGCCCTCCATGTTTCACCATCCTATGGAAAACATCGGCGGCTGCCTGGCGCAGTATGTCAACGGCGAGATCAATCTTTGGCTGCCGACGAGTTCGCCCGTCCGGGATGCGAGTGAGGTCGCCCGGTTTTTCGGCATCGAGCCCGACCGAGTCCGTGTGCGCGTGCCCTATGTTGGCGGGGGATTCGGTTCCAAAATTCTTGTTCCGTCGATTTATGCGGCGATTTTTCTTTCGCGAAAAATCGCCCGACCGGTGCGAATGATCCCGTCGGCAGAACATAGCTTTCGGCAAAACTCGCGCCATGCGGAAGTCTACAAAGCAAGAGTCGGTGTGAAGGCGGATGGAACCTTGACCGCCCTCGACGTGGATCTCGTCATCGATACGGGCGCCTACACCACGGGCGGCGCGACAGCGGCACACAATTCAGTGATTTCCGCTTGGGGATGCTACCGCATTCCGCACCTCCAGATTCGGGGCCGGTGCGTTTATACCAACAAGGTGCCGGCCGGTCACACCCGCGCTACCGGGAAGGTGCAAACCACTTGGGGAATCGAATGCACGATCGACAGCGTTGCGCGACAAATGGGACTCGATCCCTACAATTTTCGTAAGAAGAATGTCTTGCTACGCGATGAGTTCGTCGCCACGGGAACGCCGGTGATGGATACGGATTATTTCGACCTCATGGCACAGGCCATCTCGGGAATTGGCTGGGACGGACGTTCAAGAGCCGTGCAGTCCAACGATTTGAGGAGCGCTGCGGGCTCCCATTGGGTGAGGGGCCGTGGCATGGCAGTCAGCCTGCGGCATGGCTCCCAAGGCGGCGGCCGAGCGTATGCAATGGCGACGATGGACGCTCGCGGCGAGGTGACGATTGAGCACGCCGCGCCGGAGATCGGCCAGGGAACTCACAACCTCATCAGTGTTGTCGCGGCGCGAACTCTGGACGTTCCGCAAAGCCGGATTCGCGTGCGACAGCCGGACACTGCGGTCAATCTGCCCTTTGCCGGCGTGAGCGCCCAGCGCACCACCATGCAGATGGGGAAGGCGGTCCAGAACGCTTGCGAAAATTTAAAGCGCGAGCTTTTGATTCTGGCTGCTCAAGTGAAAGGGGGAAGGCCGGAAGAGTGGCAGTTCATCCAAGGGCGTCTCTGCCGCGCCGAAGTCAG
>DASQUN010000385.1:0-5268 GCA_035641275.1 Candidatus Udaeobacter sp.
GCGGCCCCTACTCCGTGAATAGCAATCCCAGGAAAGAGATAGCTCACGGCCAAAAGACTCGCGGCGCTGATCAGCCAGTGGAAAAGAAGACTGCTCACAGATCCATCATGTAACATGAAGTCGGGCTAATCAATATCGCAAAAATATGGAGACGACCGTGCTTGCCACGAGCCTCGCAGAATGTAAAATGGTAACGTTCAGTTACAGGAAAGGAGGAACATAGTCATGACCAAACAGGAACTCGAAACCGTCGCCCAACGGATGGTTGCAAAAGGTAAGGGGATCCTCGCTGCCGATGAAAGTATGGGGACCATCAAGCGGCGCTTTGACAGTATCAAGATTGAATCCAACGAAAATAACCGGCGCGCTTACCGTGAGATGCTTTTTACGACCAAGGGAATCGAAGAAGCCATTAGTGGTGTGATCTTGTTTGATGAAACCCTGCGCACCTCCGCCAGCGACGGGACGGCTTTCGCCCAGGTGCTTTCGCGAAAGGGTATTATCCCAGGGATCAAAGTCGACAAGGGACCCGTCGATATTCCGGGCTTTCCCGGCGAGGTCGTTACCGAGGGGCTGGACGGACTCCGAGCCCGCGTAAAAGAGTACTATGAACTAGGGGCGCGCTTTGCCAAATGGCGGGCGGTCATCACCATCGGCGATCGCATTCCCACCCCTACTTGCCTTGAGGCCAATGCCCACGCTTTGGCGCGTTACGCGGCGCTCTGTCAGGAAGGCGGGCTAGTGCCGATTGTTGAACCGGAAGTCTTGCTCGACGGCTCGCATACGGTTGAACGCTCCCAAGAAGTGACGGAAGAAACTCTCAAGGTTACTTTTTCCAAACTCTTCGAACATCGCGTGTATTTGGAAGGCATGATCCTCAAACCGAGCATGGTGGTATCAGGAAAGGACAATCCGAAGCAGGCGGGCGTCGAGGAAGTGGCGGAACGTACGATCCGTTGCTTGAAGCGTACCGTTCCCGCTGCGGTACCGGGTATCGCTTTCTTGTCCGGCGGCCAGAGCGCTGAGAAGGCCACGGAGCATCTCAATGCGATGAACTCGATGGGTCCCCATCCATGGGAAGTCAGCTTCTCCTATGCGCGAGCCCTCCAAGATCCGGCGCTTAAAGCGTGGAAAGGCGAAGCCGCAAATATTCTCGCGGCACAGAAAATCTTTTATCACCGAGCCAAATGCAATAGCGCCGCCCGCAGCGGAAGTTATACCAAACAGATGGAAGCACAGGCGGCGTAGCGATTTTAGGGAAGCGTTCCGATAGGTTCGCCATGGGGGTGCGCGAGATGCGACATGGGCTCGGCGCTCGCGCACTCATCTTTGACTATCCCCTTTTGCGCTCTTCCTCGATGAGTTTCATGGCTTTCTTGCGTAGGGCCTCGTCATTATTGACGAGCGTAAACAGCCGATTATAGTTTTGGACCGTGAGTTGCTGCTTTGCCAGTGCGTCTTTAATTTTGGTGTTAGCCTCGTCTTGGATTTTCTTGCTTTGCTGTGGGTCTTTCGTAGCTTTTAACTCCGGCTCGTACTCCTGACGAATTTTGTGATACTCCACGTACGCTTTGGCGAAGGCTTGGAGTTCGGCGTCACTGGCTTTATTCTGTTGAGTCGTTGGCGGTTTGGGAGCCTCCTGGGCATGCAACAGCAGCTCCGGGCTTATCAAAGCGCCCGCAAGCAGCGTGACCATCATCTGGTTTTTGTAAAAAAATCTCATCTGCAATAAGAGTCTGACTTTCTTAAGTTTCGACCGAGCACGATCCACTCTCTCGAGCCATTAGCTTTTCGCTCCGGGGGCACTTACTTTCTTTTGTCTCATGGTCTCTATGAGATCAGCGTAGGAAGACCGGGCCAGGACGCGATTAAACTGGGAGCGGTAGTTATTCACGAGGCTAATGTCTTCGATGATGACGTCCATGACCTTCCAATCGCCATTCACCGCGTGAAGTCGATACCCGACCACAAACTCTTCTCCCTTCTTGTTGACGATTTTGGTGCTGACCTCGGCATGATCCTGCTCTTGCCGATCCTTCAAGAAACGGACCTTTTCGCCGCTATAAGATTCCAAATTATCTAAATAGGCTCCTTCCAGGAGATCGGTAAAAACTTGGACGAACTCCTTCTGCTCGGCGGGACTGCGCTTTTGCCATTGGGCGCCGAGCGAGCGTTTCGCCATTTCGGCAAAATCAAAACGCGAGTAAATTATCTCTCTAAGCTTCTGCCGCCGCTCGCGGGTTTTGGCGTCTCCTTTGAGCGCTGGGTCGTTAAGAATTCCCAGGACCGCGTCCACGGTTTGCTTGAGCTGGTCTGCGGCGGGTCCAGCCGCTGCAAAACTGGGGTGAAGTAACAGGGTCATCAGGAACCCGATGATCGCGGAACTGACCGATCCGAGCTTCATTGACGCGCCTCCCCGTGAAAGCCGCGGTGCATTGCCTGGATGAGTGTCGGAGTTTGAGCTCTTTGTTGTCGTCGTCATCTAAGCCTCAACGTCCGCGTCGCGTTCGCTTCTGTAACCGGACGCGCCGGCGCCGGAAGAGATCTTGCAAGATTAAGGACACAATCACGCCGGTGTTCGCAGCATTGCCCATCAAGGGACGAACTTCATCAGTGACCGCCACGATGAGCTCGCCAAGTGTGGTCTGGGTAGTTTCGGACTGATGCATAGGCTTTTCTCCTTCTCTTTTTTCAATGATGATGCTGTGGTCTTTCGAAGGTTGTCCGTGTAGGCGTTGGTTTTCGCACCCCTAGCCGTGCGATTTCGTCTTGGTTATGTTTCCTGGAGGTGCCGATCTCTGGTGTCGAGACACCGATCAATGTCCCGGCGCCGACATGTTGACCTCAGTTTGTTTACGTGAGCAACCCCCGTGCCATCAGCGAGCGAGGGTGTACTTGAGTGATTATAAATATGATTGACAGTTTTTTGCTGTGCTATTAATGCAGGGACGTAGGATTTTTCATACATGCAGTTCACGCCGCGCTGCTTTGAAGGCCATACCCTCCCAACTGTGGCGTGGTCATAGATGCAGTATGTGGCCGACAAAAAAGCTGTGAACTTCGCCACACCACAGGGCTTCGTGTGGTACAATGACTTTGCCGAAACACGATTGCTTGAATCTGACCTACGCGGGTTGGTTAACAAAGCAGGGTTTGGGTCGCGACATGGATCACTACCGCCGGTGCAGTCGCTCGCGCCTCTAATTGAGCCCGGATTAGCCATGCTCCAAGGAAAACCTATGACACAGTGTCGATCAAGGGAACTTGCAGGAGCGAAGGAGAGGCAAACAGTTTCAATAACGTCTTTGGGCTTGGCTTGGTGCTTGCGTTCCTTCCAGGCGCTCGCTCCAGACACCCTTGTTTGCCGGATGCCTCAAACACAGGCCCCTTGCCTTCGATCCGGAGGGCTCGTCCCTTGATCATTGCCTGTCAGTGAATAAACCAGGCTAGTTATCCGAGCAAGTTTTATGGATAATCGGTCTATGGAGAATCGTCACACCGGCTCGACGCCATTCGATGCGCCGAATGTCTGTCTATCAGTAGGGAAGCGCTGTTGTTGCTTATGTCAACGAGAAATCCAAACTTGATCCTGCCCAGCCGGACGAATACCGAGGGACGACTAGTCGTCGTCTCCAATCGATTACCCTTCAACGTGAGCGTCACCGACGGTCAGTTCGCATTCCATGAAAGCGCGGGCGGTTTGGTAACCGGTCTGGCTTCCTACATGCAGTTTCGCAGGCGGACCGGATCGCTTGCGAACGACCATCTATGGGTCGGCTGGCCGGGAACCAGCATTGACCCTTCGCTGAGAGTTGGCTTGAAAGAGAAGGCCCTGGCGGCCTATCGGTCCTACCCCGTCTTTCTTTCAGAAGAAGAGATGGACCAATTCTATTTTGGATTTTGCAACGCGACCATTTGGCCGTTGTTTCATTATTTCCCGTCGTTCACCGTCTATGACCCGACGTTTTGGGACCAATACAGACACGTTAACCAGATCTTTTGCGACTCTTTGATGGATGTCCTGGGCCCCGACGACGTCGTCTGGGTTCATGATTACCACCTGATGTTGTTGCCGCGTTTGCTAAAGGCTCAACGGCCTCAGCTGTCGATCGGTTTCTTTCTTCATATTCCATTCCCTTCATTTGAGGTCCTCCGGCTGCTCCCGAATGAATGGCGCAGAGACATTTTGGAGGGGCTGCTGGGGGCGGATTTGATTGGCTTTCATACCTACGAATACACCCATCACTTCCTACAATGTGTCCTTCGGATTCTGGGTTACGAGCATCACCTGGCCCAAATCCTTCTGCCGGACCGCATCGTCAAAGTCGATACCTTCCCTATGGGAATCGATTTTGAGAAGTTCTCGACCGCTCCTGCTGACCCTGATATTCAGCGCGAAGAGCGAGAGCTGCGCAATACGCTTGCCGATGTCACGGCCATTCTCTCGGTGGACCGTTTGGATTATTCGAAGGGCATCTTGAGCCGGCTCGAAGGCTACGAGTGCTTTTTAGGGTCGAATTCCGAGTATCAAGGCAAGGTGGTGCTCATTATGATCGTAGTGCCCTCGCGCATCGGCGTGCGCGAGTACGATCTCATGAAGAGGCAAATCGAAGAAATGGTAGGCAAGATCAATGGCCGTTTCGGACACGTACACTGGACTCCGGTGATCTACCAGTACCGGCACGTGCCGTTCAAATCCTTGGCGGCGCTTTACGCGGCATGCGACATCTGTCTGGTGACTCCCCTCCGCGATGGCATGAACCTGGTTGCGAAAGAGTACGTAGCCACGCGAACGAACGGAACCGGTATGTTGATTCTTAGCGAGATGGCAGGATCGGTGAAAGAATTACCGGAGGCGATCATCATCAATCCAAACAGCCGCGCAGAGATCGCTCAGGCGCTGAAAGAAGCCCTCGAAACACCCGTCGCCGAACAGAAAAGACGAAATCAGATCATGCAGCGCAGGCTCAAGCGGTACGATGTGACGCGCTGGGCCAGCGATTTCATCAAAACCGTTGTTGACACCCGCGAGATCCAGAACCGAATTCAGGCCAAGCTCCTCGGATCAGGCGTACGGGCTGATATCATCGAACGGTACAAGACAAGCCACCGACGAGCGTTATTCTTGGATTATGATGGCACATTGACTCCGTTGGCGCGGCATCCCGCTGCCGTTTCTCCAAGTGAAATCACCCTTGGCATCCTACGCTCTCTCCATGCAGATCCCAATAACCACGTTGTGATTATCAGCGGACGAGATCGGCAAAC
>DASQUN010000386.1:0-4412 GCA_035641275.1 Candidatus Udaeobacter sp.
TGACGGTCTCAATCCCAAGCGGTATTTTGAAATGAAGCCCGGGACCGGTCGAGCGGTGGACGCGCCCAAAGCGCTGCACCACAGCGGTTTCCTCCGGCTGGACTGTGTACCAGCTGGACCATAGAAACAACAGAACCACGACAATCAACACCACAGGGATCATAAAGCCGGGACTGAACCCTTCGAGTTGTTGTTGCAGCTTGCGCCAATCGTCCCTTAATTCCGTAGGCCATTGCGCATTGGCCATCTTAACCTCCTGTGGTTAGAGAATTTGTGAAAACATTTCGGAGTCTGCTCGACGATATCAAGCGTGCGCCAAATCCCACCGACCGCTCACTACAACTATTGGAGATCTATCCTTTATTGGAGATCTATCCTGGTTGCAAGCTCGCGGGGACAAAAGAAAGCCCGTCATGGGACGACCACGCTATGTTTCAGCAGTGTCAGCATTTTTCCGCCACGGGATCGTGTTTTCCGGCGTTAGCGCGCCATTTTCGCTGGCAAATTCGCCCCCCGTAAGCTTCACTTTGTTCACGCAGTGCGTACGTCCCGCCTGCCTAATCGACTTCCCGATGCATGGCCCTGACGCCAAGCTCGCTTCTGACCTTCTCGACGAAAGCTGAGCTGCCAACTGCGATTGCTTCCGACCAGCGATCGCCTCGCACCGCCAGCTCCCCGACAACCGCTTCCTCAACCCATTGACGCTGGGCTTGTTGAAAATCCCCCAGCTCCGCAAAGCCATATAACGCAAGTAACCCTCGTTGATCGATAACCCATACCGCTCGGGCGGCTCCTGAATCTCATGATAACCGCTGTGCAACCACTTTATGGGATGATTGATTGACCACGCCCGCGCGAACCATATTCAAGTCAATGTAGACCAGACACCGATGCAGATGTTCGTTGGTCTCGATAGCCGTGGCATGGTACCGGTCTTCCCAGAACGCTCCCTGCCTACCTTTACGCTGGTTGTATTCCTGCGCGGTGCTGGCGGCGATTAACTGCATGCTTTGGGCTATGACATCGCGGCCAGTGTCTTTTACCAAGAGGTGAATGTGATTCGACGTCACCGTATAATTGAGCACCGACAGACCGAAGCGTTTCTTGGCCTCAAAAACCCAGCTCAGGTAACGGCGCCGATCGCACACAAATTTCAGTAGAAAGGCGCGCGGCATCGCTTGTCTCTTAGAGCGTGCGTTTCAACGCAAAAAAACGAGCGCTAAGCCTCTAAGCCACGCTATTTATGCAATCCTGTATCACTGAATCAACACCTTGCGCTGGGCGACCCGGTGCTTGGTTCTCCTCTCATTCATCCCACTGCGGAATGACTTTGCCGAGCAGTCTTATACATCACCCAAAAACCGGCACGCGTTGACACAAACGCTCATTATGGGATATTGCCCCCAAGCGAATAACCAAGTGTTTCTGATTTCATCGGAATCCGGCCCGTCACCAACCCATGAAGGAGTTGCTCGATTCGATAGCAAGTTTGGTCTGGGGGCCAGCGCTGCTAATCCCCTTGCTGCTGCTCACCGGGGTGTACCTGACGATCGTCCTGCGAGGGCTACAGTTCCGCAAGCTCGGCCACGCACTGTGGCTGGCGCTCGTCTTGCGCAAGGAGCACGGCTACGCAGGAGACATCTCCCACTACGAGGCGCTCTCGGTCGCCCTGTCCGCCACCGTCGGCGTCGGCAACATCGCCGGCGTGGCCACCGCGATTTTCCTCGGCGGGCCCGGCGCCCTGCTGTGGATGTGGGTCACCGGCCTGCTCGGCATGGCGACAAAGTATTCCGAAGCGTTCCTCGGCGTGCGCTTCCGCCGCATTGACGCGGCGGGCGAGCAGTCCGGTGGCCCGCAGTTCTACCTGTCCGAGGGTATCCGGGGCTCGCTCGGCTCTTTCCTCGCGATCTTCTTTGCCATCGTCGCGGCCATCGCGGCGTTCGGCATCGGCAACATGGTCCAGTCAAACACGGTCGCGGCGTCGATTCAGGCCGAGTTCGGGGTCGCCACCTGGGTGACCGGCCTCATCCTCACGGTCTGCGCGGGCATCGTCATCCTGGGGGGAATAAAGTGGATTGGGCGGTTCGCCGCATTCTTCGTGCCGTTCATGATCGTCGCCTACATCCTCGGCGCCACCTGGGTGATCGCAGCGAACATCGACGCGCTACCGGCTGCGCTCGCGTTGGTGTTCACCGACGCGTTCACGGGCACGGCCGCCACCGGCGGGTTCGCCGGCGCGGGGCTCGCGGCCGCGATCCGCTACGGCGTGGCCCGCGGCATCTTCTCCAACGAGTCCGGCCTCGGCACGGGCGGCATCGCCGCCGCCGCAGCCCAGACCAGCAACCCGGTGCGCCAAGCGCTGGTATCGATGACCCAGACCTTCATCGACACGCTGGTGGTCGTCTCCTTCACCGGACTGGCGATCGTCGTCACCGGCGTATGGACCTCCGGCGAGACCGGGGCCGTGCTCACGCGGATGGCGTTCGAAAACGGACTCCCCGGCCGGTGGGGTGGCATCGTCGTCACGCTGAGCGTAGCGGCCTTCGCGTTTTCGACCCTGCTGGGGTGGGCATACTACGGCGAGCGCAATATGGACCGGCTGTTCGGCCGCGCGGCGGTAACCCCCTACCGACTTGCCTTCGTGGCAGCTATCTTCGTCGGTGCGGTGCAGGAGCTGGAAGTCGTCTGGACCTTCGCCGACATCATGAACGGTCTGATGGCGCTACCGAATCTCGTTGGCCTGTTGGTCCTGTCCGGCCTCATCGTGCGGGAGACGAGGGAGTTCCTCTCCTCGTCTAAGTGGCGCGAGTTTGTCGCGTTCGCCAAGCCGCTCGACCCGGGAGGACATTCTTAATTCGCCTTAACACCACCCGATGCCAGGGTCGCGCTTATGCCGCGGATGGCGCGGGTTTCGGTAGCGACCCTTTGCTACGACGTGATCACTTGACCCTGAGTCGTTTCTCTCCTGGTTAACGGCCTTCTCTTGACATTCCTGGATGTCGGATCAAAACGCATTCTATGGACGACGCACAAATCGAAATTGTAAAGCAGGATTCCGAAACCTTCCAAGTCACGGTGAGGGCGAGAGGACAACGGTTCATACTGTGACGCTCAGGCACGATGCCTATCAAAGGCTCACCGCTGGGAACGTCGCGCCGGAGAAGCTGATCGAGAAGTCCTTCGAATTTTTGCTTGAGCGTGAGAGCAATACGTCCATTCTTTGCCGCTTCGACCTGCCGGTGATAGGGCGTTATTTTCCGGAATACGAGAAAACCATCGTTAAGCGCTTGTAGAGGTGCGAACGCCGACCTTGCCGCCCAACGGCAGGGTCCGGTATTTTTCGGTCCGTCGTGGCGCGCCAACTTCGAGCTTCAAAAAAGCCCGCGAGGCGCAGAAGCTACGTGGAAAGAGTTACCCTGGGTACGATCCATCTAGTCGCAAGTCGACACTCAGTTCTGAGGCCATGCTTCCCTTCCGCACACTACTGTAGGAAAGCGGCGCTGACATTCTTGCGAGATCGGCCGCAACGACGCTCGCAAATGTCCATGGAGCGGCGCCATCACGCGAGGAAAGCAGCCTGTCCCCTTTTCTCCTTTTCGCAATTCAGAATGACTCAAAAGAGCTTTACCTCCTCAAGAACCGAACAAAACATCAGGCTGAATATCGTTCGTCAATGGCAGACTGGCCGTTAGACAACTTACGAATCGGTTTGCTGACACCAAAATATTTCTTCTGGCGTTCTCAAGTTCAGAAGCCGTGGGCACACGAGTACCGGCATAGTATTCGAATACGTCACCCACGGACTTCAAATGCTTTGCGGCAAGGACGATGCAGATGTTCGTTGGTCTCGATAGCCGTGGCATGGTACCGGTCTTCCCAGAACACCCAATGTCGGTTCTTGCGCTGATTGTATTCCTGCGCGGTACGACCGGCGATGAGCTGCATGCTTTGGGCAATAATGTTCGGCCCTGTGTCTTTCACCAAGAGGTGGATGTGGTCGGACGTCACCATATAGTTGAGCACCGATAAACCGAACCGCTTCTTGGCTTCCAAAAGCCACCGGAAATAACCACAACGGTCACGGGCAAACTTTAGTAAAAATTTCCTTTTTTGATGACAGCGGTGAGTGATATGCCAGACGTGACCAGGCAGATAATGGCGGTGTGCTCGGGGCATCGGTTTTCCTTAGAGGATGCTTTTAAGCCTAAAAACTGGGCTTCTAAGCGCTCAATCGATGCCTTTTACGCCAGCTTATGTTGTTAAATCAAGAAGTTGCCTTGGTCCGACCCGGACCCGAGCTTTTCCAAGCTCCGGTGCCGTTTCTGGTGGTCCTTTTATTTTGGCTCACGATCACTTTCACCAGTTTCGGTCTGTTTGCGCCCCATAACCCAACCGTCATAGCGGTTCTATTG